>JAUTXJ010000263.1 GCA_030838075.1 Acidobacteriaceae bacterium | reverse complement strand
GGGACAGTCTAGCCCCTGGAATCGACGGTTGCTGGATTAAAGGGCAACCCTATCGGAAGGTTAGACCGTGGTGATGAGAGAAGGACGTAATGCCGACAATTGAAATTAGCTGCGTTGAAGTGTGGCGGGAGATCTCCAATTATCTTGACGAGGATATCTCTGTCGATCTACGCGAAAGAATGGAGAAACACTTCGGCGCTTGCGCGCACTGCACCGCGGTACTGGACGGAACGCGAAACGTCGTGGGGTTGGTTGGCGACGGAACGTTGTTTCAGATGCCGGAAGGGTTTAATAAGCGCTTGTACGACAAGATTCGAGAACTGCCCCCTAATGTGCCGCGCGAGTAAGTTCGCTTTCCGGCAAGGCATCCGCGACGTCTTGATTATCGATGTACATCCATAGCTTCCACTTACCTTCTTTGTTTTTTCGCCAGATGTCTACATAACGATCCCGGCGGTGTATTACCTCGCCGCCGTGTTTGGGCGTGAGGGTAAAGTCATGCCACCCGTAGTCGTAGGCAATGTCTCCCTGAAGGCGGATCTCGACCACGATAACCACGAGCTTTACGGTGAAGTGCCCGAATAAATTCTCCAGTCGAATTCTTAATCCATTCAGGCCACTCTGCCCGAATTCGCTTGGTGCGCGGTCGGTAAAATTAACCAGATCCGGGTCAGCAATGGCCAGGAGTTTGGAGCTATCGCCAAGGTTAAAACACTCTCGAAATTCTGTCTTGGCGGCATTGATGGCATACAGATCGTCCATTGCGCTGTCTCCATTGTTTCACTAATCTCGCGGTTATGGGCCTCGCGCATTCTACCGTTAATAGGGGAATGCGGGGTTCTTCGGAATAATCGTCTGCCAACTGGAACTTCCTGGCCGGTTCTGAATCACATCGGGGCGCGACGCGGACTGCTCGTCGTGAGCATTGTTAGTTATAGCGTTGCCCTGGATAGATAGGGCGATTTGAACGCTTTTGGACAGCAAGTTTCGATGAATCGTATATTTCGCCGCTGCTTGATCGGTATTTTAGGTGGCGCCATCGCCAGCATCGTTTTATTAGCTACGCTTCACTATTCCACCGTCAATTTCTTTCTGGGCGTTCTGGTTGGGGGTGTGTATTCCGCCGGAATAAGGCCGATTCGCTGGGCGTACGTGGACAACCTCATGGCTGGGGCCTCGCTTGGTATTCCGCTGTGGGGTCTCATCAGTGTAATCGCAGTGCCGACCATGGTGGGCCAGAAGCCCGAGTGGAGCGCGGAAGAAATGCGACAGCATTTTCCCGCTTTAGTGGCTTGGGTGGCGTACGGTGCGACGCTGGGGATTGCCATCCAAGCGTTGCAAGATCTTGCCGCGTTCTTCGGTCCCGAACCCGAGTCTACGGTGTCGCCGGTTTCGGTGAAAAATCGCATCCTTATTTTAGGTGGCGGATTCGCGGGAATGCACGCGGCGGAGTGTCTTGAGAAGAAGTTGCGAACAGACTTTTCGACCAGTATCACGCTCGTTAACGCGACGAACGCGCTTCTTTTTACTCCCATGCTCGCGGAAGTAGCGGGAAGCAGCCTGGAGCCCAGTCACATCAGCACTCCATTGCGGAGCGCGCTGCACCGCACTGAATTCATTCGAGGTATGGTGCGCGAGGTGGACCTCGAAAAGCATTCGGTGACTCTGGACAGCAGCGATTCAACTGCGGACGGAGCGGCTGGCCTACGCAGTGTTCCTTATGACCACCTGATTTTCGCGCTGGGATCGGTCTCGAATTATTTTGGGATGGCCAATATTGAGAAGCGCGCATTTAATTTTAAGACCCTTCTCGATGCCATCCGCATACGGAATCACGTTATCGAGATGTTTGAGCGCGCTGATCGCGAGCCGGACCCTCGTCTGCGTTCTTCGCTTCTTACTTTTGTTATCGCGGGCGGCGGATTTGCCGGCGTGGAGCTAGCCGGCGCTCTGAACGATTTCGCGCACGGCATTTTGGTGGACTATCCCACGCTTCATCCCCAGGAGTTGAACGTCGTGCTGGTTCATTCTCGCGACCGCATCCTGCCGGAGTTGAGCGAGTCTCTGGCGCGTTATGCGCAAGAAAAGATGGAAATGCGCGGAGTGACTTTTCGCCTGAACACTCGCATTACCGACGCGGGAGATAACGTCGTGTCGCTTGGCGATGGCGAGATTCGCACCAAGACGCTGGTTTGGACTGCGGGCACGGCAGCTAATCCGTTGTTACAGTCCGTCGCCATAGAAAAGGGCAAGCGCGGTGCGGTGGTAGTGAACGACAATCTCGCAGTGCCGGGCCACGCCGGTTTGTGGGCAATCGGAGATTGCGCCGCGGTAAAAGATGCAATGACCGGCCAACTCTGCCCGCCAACGGCACAGTTCGCTCTGCGCGAGGCTGAAGTTCTTGCGAGCAACATCATTGCCGGGATTCATGGCCAGCCGGCACGTGCGTTTCATTTCGATTCGCTGGGGGCGCTGTGCGTCGTGGGTCATCAGACCGCTTGTGCGGAGTTGCGCGTGCCTTTCGCCGGGAAAACACTCTGGCGGTTTTCTGGTTTGTTTGCGTGGATTCTGTGGCGGACTATATATCTTTTGAAGTTACCTGGCCTGGAGCGAAAAATTCGCGTGCTTATAGACTGGAACATCGAATTATTTTTTCCGCGCGATATCGTTCAGACCGTTGACCTGAAGTAGACGCGACCTATGCTTGAAACGCAATCCATTGCAGCTCAGCCGATAGCAGCGACCCTTTCCCGCTCGTCGTCATGGATTGAACCGCTGCTGAGCTGCGTTTTGGGCGCGGGGGGCGGTTTGCTACAGAGTGCTCTAACACACACTTCAAGTTTCTCCGGAGGATTGCTCGGCGCAATTTTTGGCTTGGCCTTCGGATTATTCTTTGCGCAACGCGCGTCAAGTCCGGGTGCGGGATTGATTTGGGGGCTGGCTTCTTCGTTTTTGTTGTGGGTAATTTCGACTGGCAGGATTTTTTATTTCGCATCTCTTAGCGGACATCCCGCCGCAATGCTTCAGGACGCGCGAGCGCATTTCCCGGAGCTCGTCGGATTTTTACTTTGCATCGGAATGCCAGTCGGCGTGGGACTTGGCATTCGCAGAGCCCTGCGCGCTTCCAGTGCCGACCGGAAATTCGCGTGGGGCCGCGCCATTGTGGCTGGAGGCGTTTCGGGCACGCTGGGTGGCTTAAT
>JAUTXJ010000203.1 GCA_030838075.1 Acidobacteriaceae bacterium | reverse complement strand
TCCGACGTTGAATGATGGCGCCGAGGAAATTGGGAAGTTGTCGGAATGGGTGATGCAGCATTTGGGGCCGGATGTGCCGCTGCACTTCACGGCTTTTCATCCGGATTTTAAGCTGCGGGATAAGCCGGCTACTCCTCCGGAGACGTTGCATCGGGCCAGGAAAATCGCGCTTGATGTGGGACTGCGCTACGTCTATGAAGGCAACATTTTTAGTGACGGGGCTAATACCGCTTGTCCTAGCTGCGGGGAGCTGTTGATACGGCGGTCGTGGCATAACGTGTTGAAAAATGATTTAAAGGATGGGGCGTGCGGGAATTGTGGGCTGGCGATTCCGGGTGTTTGGCAAGGCAAAAGGAAGAGCGGATTGCAACGGGCCGCCAGCTCTTTGGCGCAGCGCTTTGGGCACATCAATCTGTAGTCGATGTGATAAATCGAAAGCAAGCGGTCTCAGAGAGTGAAACATGGCTTACATAGCCTATGTTCATAAAGACCATGAATCGGATTTCGGCGTGAGTTTTCCGGATTTTCCGGGTTGCGTTACGGCGGGCAAGACAATCGAAGAGTCTCGACGTAACGCACAAGAGGCTTTGGCGTTGCATATTTCTGGGATGATCGAAGACGGAGAATCAATCCCACGGCCGTCGACATTGGACGAGATCGCCGAAGACCCGGCGATAAAAAATACTGTGTCAATTCTAGTTGAACCAAACATATAAACCTGGAAACCCAAGACCCACCCTCAAAAATCGAGGGTGGGCACCCCTCCGTTTTTGTGAACTCTACAATCGGATATTTAGTTATTTGGGGGCCCGGTTTTTTCGCCGGGGGTTAGGGTGCGGGCGCAGAGGACGGTGAAGTCGGTGGGGCTGCATTGGTAGATGTCGACGAAGGGTGGGTCTGAGACGCGGACTATGTAGTTCCCTGCTTCCATTTCCTGGGCGTCGTCGGCGCGGAAGGCGATGAGTGGACTTCCTGGACTGACGCGGACGTGGAACTGGAAGGAGGAAGGTTCGTAGTTGGAGTAGGTGAAGCAGTGGCCGATGCAGGCGCGGTCGACAATGTGGTGAACGAACGGAATACGTGAATCGCGCGGAGACGCAAGTGTGGGAATGACGAGGGTGCCGAACGGGAGCTGAGCAGTGAGGGATTCGGCGTGGGATTCGAGCCGGTTTAGCGTGGCGGTGTCGCGATAAAGCAGCGTAAAGAAAAATATTGAGCACGCTAGTGTGGCGAGCGCAGCGGGCTTGCTTGGCCGTAGAGCGCTCAGAATGCACAGAGCAAAAATTGCGGCGATGACGGTCAGACGGGAGACCAGCAAACCAATCCACACCGAGTTAGGACCGCCACGCAGATTCTGCGGCAAGAGCGATATGATGCAGAAAGCAACGAGATACAACTCCAGCGAGAGGAAAAACGGAGTTAAAGAGATTGGGGATTCGCGCCGCTGAACATATTCGCTTACCAACCAGAAAATGAAGATTGCGAGGAGTGCGTAAGCAACGAAACGGTAACGGGCGCTGTAGAGCACCAATTGATCCAAGCCATTGAACATGTAAAACGGGTTTTCGGGCCAGCTGAATTCAAAGTCCGACCAATTTTCCACGTACCAATGGAAGGCAGCGAAACTTGCGATTATGGCGGCGGGGATAATGAGTCTCCAAGGCCAGCGGATTTTTTTTCTGATGGCGATGTATGTGAGCAATCCAGCGAACCACAATGGGCCGATTGGGTGGGCTAAGGTCGCGAGCGCGAAGATCACAATTGCCGCGAGCCAGTCGGAGCGTTGGGGCTGCTTCCATAAAATGGCGAGGCCGAAACAGGCGAGGCCCATCGACAGGTAATAATTGAAAAAGCCCATGTTGAAGGTATAGCCGTAGGCGAGCATGGCGATGCAAGGCGTAAGGAGCCAGGGCGGGCGCTCGCTGATTGCCGCGATGAAAGAAAATACTCCCCAGAAAAAAATCAGCACGAGGATGGCTACGACGATTTGGGGGCCGGCTGCGAAGCCGAAGAGTTTGACGGAATATAAAAGAAGAAGGTCGAAGAGGATGTTGTACGCCTGTGGGGCGAGGTAGACGCCAGGAGCTCTTCCCTGCTGGATCAGAGTAGCGAGCCAGGCGTTGAAGGTGTGACTGGGGAGGTCGCCAGCTTCGATATGGCGATGCCAGAAACACGGGACGATGAGCAGAGCGGAGATGACGAAGATTAAGAGGATGTTGGTGCGCACGAATCGCAGGGCGAGAAAGAGAAAGTTGTTTTTTTCCGACATAGCCTGGGCGTAGAAATTGTTGGGTTACATGATGCATGGTTCCGATGAAAATCGGTTGAAATTTTTAGGGGGATTTACGCGGCGGCGGAAGAAATTGACGAGATTATTCACTACCGATTCTTGGCTGCGCGAGAGGGGTGATTATTAAAACTTATTTCGCCGGCTGGCTTTCGCCCAGGCGCTTCAGGCGATCGCGGAGGCGGCGCTGCAATGGCGTGGGCGTGTTGGGGTTGAAAGCTACCAGATACCACAAGGGCTGGCTGCGATCTTTGCTGAGCCACGTCAGCGTGGAGGCGTCGGCGTTGGGGTGACGCGCGACATTTTCGCGGATGGCGGCGTAGGGATGCTTGGCTAGTTTGTTGAGAGTTTTCGAATTGGCGCGGGGGTGTTCGCTGATCAGGCGGAGAAGATAGAAGTCTTCTTCAGGGGCTTGCTTGACGAGCTTCTCGAGCATGTCCGGCTTGGCGTCGGCGCTGAGGACCAAGCCGATTTTCTCGTCCCAGGCGGTGTTGATTTGGTTTAGCTCGCGGGTGCGCGCATGAATTAGCTCTTCGAGGATGCGGCGCTCCTGTTGCATGCGGGCGATCTGGAGCGAAGTGCCTTCGAGAGAATCGAGAACGCGCAGGAGATGCTGGCGTTCGCCAAAGACGATTTGCGAGGTGCGGGTGGTGCCGGGCTTATCTTTTTCTTTGTGCTGTACCAAATCGGAACGTCGCATGCTTGCGGCTCCAGCCGGGTCGTTGCCGGCGCTAACGAATGTGTTAAACGTGGAAAACAATTGTTATAGCCTAGCGGATTTTTTAGGACTGACCGCAGGCTGAGCAGATTATGGTATGTGTGGGGTGTAGGGTAAAGTTTGCTGCGGGGCTGTGTGCCCGATTTGCTACGGAGCGGTCGCGGTTCGGTCCGAGTCGCGTCGGGCAGGCGCTGAAGCGCTCATCGGTCTGCGGTTGTGATGTCGCGGCTAAATCTGCGACGCACACGACTTAAGCAAGCGACTTTTAAACCTTACGGTGGACAAGGACGAATTAGGGAGCGTTGTCGAAATCGAGGAATGATGAACGCATTTTCAGAACACCGGGAAGAATTGGAACGGTACGAGCAGATGTTTGGAGTGGAGCGCGGGCGGCTGGCCGTTTCGCTGGACCGGTTGACGAATGCGTTGGTGCTTGTGGGGCAGCACGGGGTGTACTGCACGAGTAACAGGAATCCAACGGTGCCGGCGATGGACTTGCGGATTATTTCGATGGAGTTGACGCACGCGAAGGAATTGTTGCAATCGGTGATGGAAGAATTGCGCAAGAAGAAGGAAGTTGGCGAGGATTAAATATTTCTGCGAAGTGAAAGAATGGAAGTTGTCTAGAGTCTGCATGGGAAGCCTACTACTTGAATCGAAGCAGGAGTCGACTTCCCAAGCTGATGCTCATAGCCTTTACGACCACGAAGGGTCCTCTAGGGAAGGACGGTTATCTTTCCTTTCATTCCGAGGCCATCGTGAAGGGCGCAGATATAGGGAAACACACCAGCGTGAGTGAAGGTCACTCGAAATCGGGTGACAGTCAGAGTTGGCGTCGGAAGAAACATTTGGTCTTGCGGGGTAGCGAGGACCAGCCCTGAGTGTACGCTGTCTGCTGCCGAACTGATCGTGCCATGCAGCGCTCCGTCCGGGTCCAAGATTGCGTTCACTGGGAATACCGGATTCATCGGTTCAACACCAAATGTGATGGTATGTGGAGTTGCGGGGTCTAAATTGGTCCACTCGACGGTGTCGCCGGCATGAATCGTTTTCGCTGCATCCATGAAGCGCATCACCGAGAAGGTTCGTGAGCCTCCTCCGTTGGCGGTCACTTCGCCCATGCCAACCATTACAGAATTAGTGTTCCGATCGTCATGATCAGCGGCAATTTGTGCCTGCTCGCGATCAAGATCGTCATCAGACAAGAGCGCCTTAAGCTGTTGAGCTGCCTCATCATCATAAAAGTCCTGCCAATGTGGAAGTCGCTCACCAACACTCAGCACATGAATGACACCGGTCATATTCTGGTGGACCAAGCATACCAGTTTAAAGTTGCCGATAGCCGGGAATGCGACGGTAAACTTTTGTCCTTTGGTTAGCGGCGCAGTTGAGAGACATGTTGAGCCATCGAAGCTGCCAGTTTCGCCCGAAGCAAACCCCGGGCAACCGACATCAAACGGCAAACGTACCTGCGCGAGTTCGAGAAATGTCACGGTATGAATTTCGACCGAATTGAACGTCCAGGTGACGTTATCACCGGCGTGAATCCAGATTTCATTGGGAAGAAAAGCAAGCGCTTGATGACCCATGGAGCGGTTTTCCGCTCCGACGGTGGCCTTCCACTGAGCACGGGCAACCTGAGGCAGAACCATGAGACCCATCAATAACAACCATCGCGGACCTTGCGACTGCAGAATAGAACAAGAACGTTTCATTGTTTCTCCTTAACCTCCGTGGTTCAATTGGGCGCGGTGAAGCTTTGGGCCAGAGCGATGCAGAGGTCAATAGAGTGCAGGTAAGTTCAGGGTGAGAATTAACTGTAAGCGTAAGTGGAGGTAAACAATCCAATTATTGGCATCAGCAATCGCGTGCTAAATACAAATGACAAGCCGTAGAAATCCAGCAACGGTGGTAGACTGCTTAAAAGTCCCCATAGGCTCCGTGCCCCATAATTCCACGGTTTCGAAAGTCCGCTTCGGTCCTTTTGAGATCGATTTGCACACCCGCGAGCTGCGAAAACGAGGGCTGAAGCTGAAGCTTTCAGGACAGGCCTTCAAAATCCTGGCCATCCTCGTCGAGCGGCCCAATGAGTTGGTTACTCGAGAAGAACTTCGGGAGCGTTTATGGCCTGCCGATACCTTCGTCGATTTTGAACACGGCGTGAACACGTCGATCAAAAGACTTCGCCAGGTGGTCGGCGATTCTGCAGCCTCCCCACGTTACATCGAAACGTTGCCGCGACGGGGGTACCGGTTCGTCAGCCCGGTCGAATATTTCGCACCGACGATTGCCGCTGTTCCGCAGGCAGCGCCAACGCCGAACTCACGACGCTCGTTGCTCATTGCTTCTGTACTTCTGTTTTTCGCGCTGCTGGCGATCGGTGCCGGAAGTCTGAATCGGCGTCGCTCGAGCGCTAGTGGTCCGGAAATCAACAGACTGGCGGTTCTTCCGTTCGATGGTCCGACAGATAGGGAGCAAGAATATTTCACCGACGGCATGACCGACTCGTTGATTACGGAGCTTGGGCAACTGAGCGCTTTACGTGTAACGTCACAGACTTCCTCGATGCACTACAAAGGCACGCACAAGCCGCTTGCTGAAATTGCCCATGAATTAAATGTCGACGCCTTTGTCGAAGGCTCCGTAGAACGATCCGGGAATCAAGTTCGCATCAGGGCGCAGGTGATTCGTGCGTCCACTGACACTCAGATTTGGGCGAGAACGTTTGACGGAGACATTCGCGATATTT
>JAUTXJ010000149.1 GCA_030838075.1 Acidobacteriaceae bacterium | reverse complement strand
CCAGGCGACTCAATTCGTCATACGGAGAGGACACGGGTAATGGCGACCAGAATCCACTCCGATTCGTGACTCTTCTCGCCATCGAAGCGGCATGTTGGGTGAGGGCTTTGATGGGCGCCAGACTTCTTCCCACATAAAAAGCCGAAATGCTGGCCGTAAGCGCGAGGCTGAGAGGAAAGAGCAGCAGAGCAACCCTGCCAAAGCTGTCGAGCACGCTATTCGTGCCCCGTGTGGGAATAGCTACCAACAAAACACGCAATTGCTTGCCCTGTTGAAAAGGAACCAGTGCGATGCGGATTGATTCACGTTCGATGGTTGCACTGCCGAAGGTCGGATGTGTTACCGCAGGATTGATTCCGTTCAAATCGATTGGAGCCGTAACATTTTTGGAGCGTTGAAGGACCTGTCCACTTGTGTCTAGCAGTTCAAAAAACTCCCCGGGAATGTCCAGCCGATTCACGTCCTGTGCCTCGGGTTCGGTGATGATGTCGGAAATGACGGGGCGGGCCGTCTCCAACAACTGACGATTGATCTGAGTGCGAACCTCGTGGGCCAGGAGGCCCCAGAACGCAAGATAGGATCCGGCAAGGAACACGCCGACCACGGTGGTGAACAGCAACATCATGCGAAAACGAAGCGTCTTCGCTCTCATTCGGGCATCCCCAGGCGGTACCCGACGCCACGGACGGTATGGAGCAGCTTTACCGATTGATCTGGCTCAAGCTTCTTGCGCAATCGGTTGATGTAGACTTCCACCAGATTCGTCTCGCTGTCGAAGTGGCAATCCCACACATGCTCGACAATTTCGCTGCGTGTTACTAGTTCGGGGGCGCGGAGCAGGAAAAGCTCGAGTAGGGCGAATTCCTTGGTAGTAAGAGGAATCACTTCATGGCCACGCATGGCGCGCCGCCGGTGACGGTCCAGCGAAAGATCCGCATAGCTTAATTTCGCGTTGCCGCTGTGGAAGCCCCGTCGAACCAGGGCCCGGACCCGCGCGAGTAGTTCCGCCAGGACAAAAGGCTTGGTTAGATAGTCGTCAGCGCCGGCGTCGAGTCCTTCAACTTTCTGCTCGGTCAGCCCTCGTGCCGTCAGTATCAGAACAGGAGATTCGACTCCACGCTGTCGTAATTCACGGCACACTTCAATTCCACTCATGCGGGGTAGCCGCACGTCGAGCAGGATGGCGTCGTAGTGGACGTCAGTTCCCATCTCCAGGGCCTTCTCCCCCGTCTCGGCTACATCTACCGCATAGGTATTTTCTTTCAGGGCACGCGCAATGAAACTTGCAACCTTGCGTTCGTCTTCAACTAAAAGAATGCGCATACAAGCTTACGAATATGATCGCACACCTACATCTACCGCATACCACACGCCGGGATGGGCACCGGGCGGTGCCCATCCCGGCGCCTGGTTCACTGCACTTCGAATACGAGAATCTTGGCGCTCGTAGTTTCGTGCTGCGGTACCGCCACGAAGTATCGATTCAGTTCAGGAACCAGGCGCGCGGTCTTCCCAAGCGGCCCGGTCGGAACCTTTCCGAGCAGTTTGTAGTTGTCTGGATCAGTCTGCTCGTAAACATCTACACTTCCGTCGCCAGCGGCGTAGATACGTTTACTTGCGGCGTCGTACTTCATATCGTCCACGCCCTTTGTAATTGGCAGGGTAGTGATCTCTTTCCCACTTTCAGTGTCCAACACCGAAATCTGCCCGTCCCGGCACGCCACAAACAGTCGGTGGTCGGCTTCGTCTAATCCTATCGCGACATTCGGCTTGCATTTCGTAACCGGCCAGCTCGTAGTGACCTCATGCTTCTCACGGTCAATGACATCAACCTGGTTCTTGGCTTTGTTATTGACGTATATTTTGGGGCTTGATTTCTCCAGAGCCATGGCCTCAAGGGTGTCGCCGTCAACCTTGATATCGGCAACCTTCTTGCCCGCTGTGGTGTCAACAACGCTGACCATCGAATAGGTCTGGTGGACATCGCCGCCGCCATTGTCGACGTATAAATATTTTGTGACGGGATCGTATCCCATGGAGTCCGCGTCCTCGAGCAGTTTCACGGTCGACAGCAACTGATATGTCTTACCGTCGAATATCTTGACGTCGCCGGCCTCCCCGTCCGTCACGTATATACGGTCGAGGTCTTCGCGATAGAGCACGGCGTGCGACTTTTCGATCCCGCGTATTGTGTGGATGAGTTTGCCAGTCTTGAGGTCGAAAACGAGGACGGACTTATAACCCTCTGGAGTCGCAAAAAGCCGGTTGCCCTTGAGATCAACCTCGAAATGGTCGAAATGCCCTTTGATGGCGGCTGGCAGTGTGATGGTCTGGACGAGCTTGAGCGGCGCGGTTTCTTCACCCTGGGCTTTTATGCCTAGTGCAATGAAAATCGTCATGAGAACTAAAAAACACTTTTTCATTTTCTCTCCGTAGCTGTGTTCTAGTGTTGAACAAACTTAAAAGTTGTTCGATCTGGTGCGGCGCGCAGACCGCACCAAAACCAGCGCCCACAGCATAATTCATTCGTCGCAATGCGAACTGAAACCAAAATTAATTTCCGTTTAGCTGAAAATGCAGCACACAATGGGTTTTGCTTGAAAACACGCTACTTTGGTTTACTTCGAAGCTTGCGGGTGAGTTAGCGGCGAGAAGATACGTTGACTCGACAACTACCGTGGGTTAGCATCCGCCGTCGAGTGTCAGGATCTTCATGATTGCCGCACGACACTCTTGGGAGAAATTATGAAGCGAAAGCATTTTGTGATTTTGGCGCTGTCGATCGCAATGGCACTTAGCTGCAAGGCAAATGCTGAAGATCACGTACCTTTGAAACTCGTAGCGACCATTCCGCTGCCTGGGCTCCACGATGGCGACTTTGATCATTTCGCTGCAGACGTCGATGGGCACCGGCTCTTCTTAACCGGAGAAGAGAATAACAAGTTTCTTGTCTTCGACAGCAGCACAAACCAGCTCATTCGCACTCTTGACAACGTTGCGGCTCCGCACTCACTTTTGTTCCGCAAGGATTTGAAAAAACTTTTCATCGTGGCTGGCGACGCGTCTGCAGTTCAAGTTTATGACAGCGATAATTACAAATTACTTGGGGACATTAAAGTCTCTATCGATGCGGATTCCATCGCCTACGATCCCGCCACCCACTACCTTTACGTCGTCAACGGAGGTCGGGAGGCGCATACGCCGTACTCGTTGATCACTGTTATTGATACTGACAACTCCAAGAAATTACGCGATATCAAAATCAATACTGACCACGTCGAAGCGATCGTGCCTGAGAAGTCTGGACCGCGCATGTTTTGCAACCTTACAGATAAGAATGCTGTCCTTGTCATCAACCGGAAAACGTCTGCGGTACTGGCCACTTGGCCCTTGCCGGCAGGCTACAAACTGAACGTTGCGATGGCTTTTGACGAACCGGACCACCGCTTATTTGTCGCCGCCAGAAAGCCCGGAAGGTTGTTTGTCCTTAACTCGGATACCGGTAAAGTGATTGCCAGCTTACCGGCCGTAGGCATGGTCGACGACATGAGTTACGACGCCAAACATAAGAGGATTTATCTCGCCGGCGACGGCGCTTTGGACGTTTTCGAACAGAAGGATCCGGACCATTACGCTTTACTGGCGAAGGTTCCAGGAGCCTTCCGTGCAAAGACCGGCATTTTCGTGCCGGACTTGAATCGTTACTATCTTGCCGTTCCTCATCACGAGAATAAGGACGCCGAAATTCGGGTATACGAAGTACAGCCCTAGCGAATACTTACTGGACCTGCAATGTGGAACTCTCCACGTTCGAGAGCTCACTTATAAATGACAACCGCCGGACAGCATGCCGCGAAAATCGAAGCCTCTCGATCCGGAATCTCACTCCGCTGGATCCGTATTATTCCCGTCGCTCTTATTATGTACACGATCGCCTTTATCGATCGCACAAACATATCTCTTGCCTTGCCGCACATCAGCCGCGACCTCCATTTGGATCCGCAGCAAGCCGGGACAGTCGCGGGCATCTTCTTCTGGGGCTACCTGGCATTGCAGATTCCCGGCGGCCATCTAGCCAAGCATTGGAGTGCGAAGAAATTCATTAGCGTTCTATTGGTTGTATGGGCCATCTTCGCGGTGGGCTGCGGCTTTGCCCGTACCTATCACGAACTCTTGTTGCTTCGGTTGCTCTTGGGAGTGGCGGAGAGCGGAGTCTATCCCGCCACGTTAATCCTCCTCTCCCATTGGTTTAGCCGCACCGAACGTGCGCGCGCCAACGCGTTCTGGCTGCTCTGCCTCCCAGGAGCCGTGATATTGGCCTCGCCCTTTTCCGGATGGATTTTGGATCACTGGAATTGGCGTGTGATGCTGGTCGCTGAGGGTTCATTACCTTTCCTCTGGCTGGCGATTTGGCTCTTATTTATTCAAGATCATCCCGCTCAGGCGTCCTGGCTTCCAGAAGA
>JAUTXJ010000141.1 GCA_030838075.1 Acidobacteriaceae bacterium | reverse complement strand
TGTTTAACTTGTCCGGATCGTTTTGAAACTGCGGCTCGGATTCCAGAATGACGTGGTACTGATTCAACTGCGTGTACATGGTGTTGATCTGCCGCTGTCCGAACGCGTCGTACAGCGTATTGTCGATCGTCGTCGGTGCGATTCCCAGCCGCGAAGCTGTTGCTCGATCGATCACCAACTGGACGGCAAGTCCCCCAGGCTGCTGGTCGGTAGCCACATCTTCCAACTCCTTCAAATTTTTTAGCTTTGCTACGAATTGATTTGTCCAGTCATTCAGTTCATTTGGGTCGGGATCCTCGAGCGTGTATTGATATTGCGTGCGGCTGACGCGATCGTCGACGGTAATGTTTTGCACCGGCTGCATGAACAGCTGAATACCTTGCACATCAGCGAGCTTGGTCTGCAGACGCCGAATCACATCCGAGGCGTTTAGATCCCGCTGGTTCAGCGGCTTCAGGTTGATGGATAACCTTCCACTGTTTGTAGTGGTGTTGGTGCCATCAGCGCCGATGAAAGATGACAAGCTTTCGACCGCGGGATCGGCAAGAATAACGTCGGCGAGTTCCTGCTGCTTTTGCGCCATGGCTTTAGGCCCAATCGTCGGCGGCGCCTGCGAAATCCCCTGAATAATTCCGGTATCCTGCACCGGAAAAAATCCTTTGGGAATTACGATGTAAAGAAAGATCGTGAGTAACAGCGTTCCCAGCGCCACCAGCAGCGTAATGGTTTGGTGCCCTAGAACGAACTTCAAGGTGCGCCCGTAAAAGGCGATCATGCTTTCGAACATGTACTCCGACTTCTGATAAAACCAGCCCTGCTTTTCCTTGGGGTTGTGCTTCAGGATGCGCGAAGCCATCATCGGAGTGAGGGTCAAAGAAACCACCGCCGACACTACGATGGTCACCGCTAGAGTTACTGCGAATTCCCGGAACAATCGGCCGACAACATCGCCCATGAAAAGCAGCGGAATCAATACCGCGATCAGTGAAACCGTCAGAGACAAAATTGTGAAGCCAATCTGCTCGGCCCCTTTGAGCGCCGCCTGCATGGGCGGTTCGCCGGCCTCGATATATCGCGAAATATTTTCAACCATGACAATAGCGTCATCCACAACGAATCCAGTCGAAATCGTCAGCGCCATCAGCGACAAGTTATCCAGGCTGTAACCCAGCGCGTACATCGCTGCAAACGTACCCACCAGCGACAGCGGCACCGCCACGCTGGGAATGATCGTGGCGTACAGATTCCGCAAAAACAGAAAGATCACCATGACGACCAGCGCGATCGTCAGCATCAACTCAAACTCTACGTCCGATACCGAGGCCTGAATCGGCGTAGTCAGGTCCGTGAGTATCGTGATATCGATCCCTTTGGGAAGATTCGCTTCCAGTTGCGGCAGCAATGCTTTTATGCGCTTCACCACACTGATGGTGTTTCCACCGGGCTGCCGTTGCACGTTTACTATGACCGCCGGCGTCTTGTTCATCCACGCAGCCTGATTGGTGTTTTCCACTCCGTCCACGATATTGGCTACGTCGGTCAGCATCACCGGCGCTCCATTGCGGTACGCGACCACGACCTTCCGGTAATCCTTGCTGGTCACCAACTGATCGTTGGCATCGATCTGGTAATCCTGGCGCGCCCCGTCAAAATTCCCCTTCGCGGCATTGACGCTCGACTGCGTAACCGCCGTGCGCAAGTCCTCCATATTTATTCCATAGGAAGAGAGCGCCGCCGGATTCGCTTGAATACGTACGGCGGGCTTTTGACCCCCGCTGATGGTCACCAGTCCAACGCCGCTCAATTGCGAAATCTTGGGAGCCAGCCTGGTATCTACCAGGTCTTCCACCTGTGAAAGCGGAATGGTGCTCGAGGTAGCCGCCAAGGTCAGCACCGGAGCGTCCGCCGGATTTGTCTTGCTGTAAATCGGCGGCGAAGGAAGGTTCGCGGGTAGGAAGTTTTGCGACGCATTGATCGCCGACTGCACTTCTTCTTCCGCCACGTCAATATTCAAACTCAACGTGAATTGCAACACGATCACCGAGGTGCCGCCCGAGCTGCTGGACGTCATCTGACTCAGTCCCTGGAGCTGGCCAAACTGCCGCTCCAACGGTGCGGTCACTGTCGTGGCCACCACATCGGGACTAGCGCCCGGATAAAAAGTGAGCACTTGGATAGTTGGATAGTCGACTTCAGGCAGCGCGGAAACCGGCAGCTGCGTGTAACTCACAATGCCCACCAATAATATGGCGGCCATTAGCAGCGCCGTCGCAACCGGCCTCAAAATGAACGGGCGTGACGGACTCAATGGGGAGGGCTCCCCGGCCTGTTGGTGTCTCCCTGCGTGGAGGCTTTCCCTGGAGTGGCGGCATTCCCGGGCGTAGCGGCGTTGCCCGGAGCACCAGGGTTTCTCCCGCCAGAACCATTCCCTCGTGGCGAAGAACCACCGGGAGCGTTCCCAGGAGCAGCTGGATTACCGGAGATGACAACTTTGGAGTTGTCCTGCAACTTATCAAAGCTGCTGTTTGCCAGCACATCCCCGGGGGACACGCCCGTGACTTGCGTATTCCCGCCGTCCGTCACACCCGGTTTAATCGTGCGCATATGTGCGGTGTTGTCCTGCAAAACATAAACAAACGCTGTTTGCCCGTTATGTTGGATTGCCGATCCGGGAATTAAGGAGGCATCGTGCAGTGTGTTTACCAGCAGCCGGACATTTACAAATTGATTTGGAAATAACGCAGCGTCTTTGTTCTCAAACGAAGCCCGCGCTTTCACTGTTCCAGTGGTGGTATCGATCTGGTTGTCCAGCGTTATCAGCTTGCCGCTGGCTATTTTCGTTTGCCCGCCGCGATCAAATGCATCCACGGTAAGCACCGTTTTATTGCGCAAGCGATCCTGCACTGGCCCAAGGCTGTCTTCCGGAATAGTAAAAATCACGGTGATGGGCGACATTTGCGTAATCACCACCAGGGTGGTCGTTCCCGACGACTGCACCACGTTTCCTGGATCGACCAGCCGCAAACCAACCTTCCCAGTAATAGGCGCCACGATGTGACAGTAGCTGACCTGCACCTGATCGAATTGCACGGTGCCTTCATCCAGCTTCACCGTGCCCTGATTTTGCAGCACGATTTTTTCCTGATCGTCCAGCTGTTGCTTTGGAATCGCTCTGCGATCCCACGCTTCGTGGTACCTCTGCAGATCCATCTTGGCCATCCCCAAAACATTTTCGTCCCGCTCCAGCGTGCCTTGTGCCTGCATCAGGGTGGCCCGGTAAGGGCGGGAATCAATGTCAATCAGGGGGTCGCCTTTACGGACGATTTGCCCCTCTTTATAGTGCACGTCGGTAACAATTCCATTCACCTGACTGGTGATCGATGAGGTGTAAACCGGCGTCACCGTGCCGATGGCATCCAGGTATGAGCCGATGTCCCCCTTTTGCGCTGTTACCGTCGTCACTGCAACCGGCCCGCCTCCACCTCTCGGTGCTTTTGCCGTGGTTTGCTCCTGGTGATGCAATACCAGCCAGAAGCCCACTCCAAAGACGAGCAGGATCACGATCCACATGATGACGCGCACCGCTCCGCTTCGTCGCTTCGGCGCCGCGTCCGTCGGCGGCGGCGGTAACTGATGTTCGGGTCCGATAGCTGGATGCTCATTTTGGTCAGCAGGCAAAGTGATTCCTCATCTCACATTAGTCGGGACCGGGGCAGAGAGTCCTTATTTATTGACGAATAGTAACCCGTCTTTGGATACACCCGGGCCTAATATTGGGTGCGGCGTTCCCGTGTGCTAATTCTTTTAGATTACCTGGGCTGGGCTACTTGCCACGAAACAAGAAGGCGAGGTCAACAATTAGAATGATCACCACTGCTAGCTCCAGAACGAAGCTGCGGGTTTGATTGAACTGGTCCACCATAAATCTGTACAACTCACCGGCAGTCCGCAGTTTCTGATCCACCAGTCCGCGATAATCGGGCACGCCAACCTTGGCGGCAATCAAATTATAGAGGCGCGCATAGAACATATCGCTCAAGAACTTCACCGCATTATCAACCTTCTCCGTCAACTCCATAACATCCAGGCGAATGGTATTCAGCCGCGCCGCTTCACGCGAGAGCCGCCACGCGGTAAGCAAGCCGCCCTGGCGTTCAAGCGAACGATACACCCCGTCCAGGAGTCCCGTGAGCAACGTGTCGTAATAACGAAATTCCAGCAGCTGGGTATTGGCATATTCCAGCAGCTGTATGGTGGTCGCTGCCACTTCCGAGCATCCGTAGACGAGGGCGCCACCCCAACCCACTACCAGCAAATCCGTGTGGGAGTACGAAATGCTCGATTGCAAGACTTCCTGCCGCTCCGCATCCGATAACAAAGCCGATTCCCCTCGAACCAATTGGGCTATCTGCGGCCCGTGCGATGCCAGCAATTCTTCGGAGGTCAGGCTGTGGTCATCAGCACCACGTATTTCCCGGAGTTGTATGACGTAATAGTCCTCTTTGAGCCAGGTATCGTAAGGTTTGACCAGCGCCGGCGTGGCGTGTTTCAAAGCGGTCTGAAGTAATTCCGTGGCCCGGCTTTCCAGTTCCGTCGCGCCGATCCATTGATTGGATTGCTGAATCAATGCACCCCAGTCGCAGTCGAACGGTAACTCCAGCTCAATACTGACCACACCGTAGTCGTAATAATTCGTTTTTCCTTCGATGTGTTCGCCGGCTTTCAAGACCATCGGATGGATGGCCTCGACAATCGGCGATCTCTCAAAGTGCAAATAGTGTGGAATCGGAGGAGTCAAACCGATAGAGGACTGCACACCACCGGGCTCGAGCAGCGGCCTGAGTAAATCCAGGCGAATAGCCTCGGCAACTTCGTAAAGAAACAGTATGCGGAACTCGCCCTTCAATGAACCTCGGCCCTCCCGGCCTACATCTACCTTACCCGCCGGAACCTCAACTTGCGAATGTTCAATAAAACTCACAATCCGAATCCTTATCTCAAATGACCCTGCTAATGATAGCGGTGGGAAATCCGTAGTTGCATCATTTAAAAATACAAGGGGCAGCCCGTGACGGCTGCCCCTTGTATTTTACTGTGTATATAGAGGTTGAATCTAGTGGTGGTCGTCACCGTGTTCGTGACGCCACTTCCAATAAGCGCTTTGATCCTTGCTTTTCAGCTTTGAGTAATCGCGATACTCTTTGTGGTTCTCAGTGTAATACTGATGATAGTAACGATCCTCATTGTCATCCCAATTGTGATAGTCCTTATGGTCTCGATCATACACGCGCTTTTGATCGTGATGTTCGTCGTGATGTTCATCCTGTGACGCCCCCCTGGTCACTATCGCCGCGGGTGCGCTTAATGCAGCAGTCAGGAAAAGAAAACTGATGTATCGGCATCCTGCTTTCATCTTTCCTCCTCGAGTACAATTTCAGTCGAAATAGGTGTGCGCGCAACGAATAAAAGTATGACCCGCGATTACCCGATGTTCAACGCAGAATCCAACAAAATTCCTCTAAGGTATTTCCCGTATAGCTTTTAATTTAATTACCAGAAGCAACGAGTCCGCCTCCCAAATCCGAAGACAACATAAGCTGAAGTTGCAGCGTCAGGGCGTTTGCCGATTGGCGCTACAATAAGCGGCCATATGAAATCCTCTGACGCCACTATTCTCCGTTTAATTGCATTATTTAAGCTGCTAAAAGCAATTGCTCTCATCGCCATCGGTGTGGGCGCCCTGAAGCTGCTTCATCGGGACGTGTTTATCACATTGGAACATTGGATTGTTATGGCCGGCCTTGATCCCGGTAACCGCTGGGTGGAAAGAGGTATTGAGAAGGCCTCTAAATTGAGTCACGCTAAAGTAAAGGGTCTCGGTATTGCCAGCTTTATCTACGCGGGCTTGTTTCTCACCGAAGGAATCGGACTCTGGCTCACGAAACATTGGGCCGAGTGGTTCACCATAATCATCACCAGCTCGCTAGTGCCGGTGGAAATTTACGAACTATATCGCCATCCCACTGCCTCGAAATTTCTGGTGCTCATCATCAATATTGCGGTAGTTGTCTATCTCGTTTATCGAATTCGAACCCGCGCTCACGAATCGGTTTCTAACTAGCTGCGGAGTCAGGATTGGAGCGCCGGAACTGGTTCCAATCCTCGCTTCATCGCCCTACAAACGCGACTCAACTTCCCAGAAATAATCCGCACTCTCGCAATCATAAAAAAGACATTATTTAGTTCTTGGAATTTTCCGTTGCTTTTTAGCCGAGAGATGTCCCCGCTCTATTCCGAAAAAATTCATTCGCCAGATTGCAGAATTAGCCGGTAGATCCTGGTGAGACAGAATTCCCCCACCCGCGATTGTCACGAGTCTCCTTTCGATCCTGGTCTTCTCGCGTCGGCCGGCCAGTTGAAGCGGTAACCCACCCAGGGTTCGGTGTGAATATATTTTGGCTTGGCGAGATTGAGTTCTATTTTTTTTCGAAGCTGATTGATCACCACGCGTAACGACTCCGTCTCTTCCCCATATTCCGGGCCCCACACAGATTGCAGCAACCTGCGATGAGAAATCGGCCGCCCATTCGCAACTACCAATTCCTTCAACACTGCGAATTCCTTTGGCGTCAAGTGAATTTGCACCCCGCGCACCACAATGTCGCGCCTTTCAAAATCAAAATTAAGTTCCTTGGACGCTAGCGTAGCCACATCCTGATCCTCCGCCGCGCGCCGCAGCAACGCGCGAACACGCGCCAGCAATTCCTGAATACCAAATGGCTTGACAACGTAATCGTCGGCTCCAGCGTCGAGCGCGCGGACCTTGTCTTTCTCCGCGCTTCGCACCGTCAGCACGATGATCGGGACTTCCGAATCGCTGCGAATCTCGCGGCAGGTCTGCAGTCCGTCCAATCCGGGCATATTCACGTCCAACAAAATCAGGTCAGGCTTAATTTCGCGGACTTTTTCTAATGCCTCCGTGCCATCGCGCGCCTCAACGATGGCGTAGCCCTCCGCGCTAAGCGTGGTGCGCAAGACACGCCGGATTTGCGCTTCATCGTCCACTACTAGAATCGTCGCGGCTTTCATCGCGGCTTACTCGGCGATGAATCGATGGGCAGAGTAAACGAAAACACTGAGCCGTGATCGCGCTGGCTGGCAACACTGATCGTTCCGCCGTGTGCTTGAATAATTGCTTTTGCGATCGGCAATCCCATTCCCGTTCCCTGAACAAGGTAACGCTGATCCTTCCCACGATAAAATTTGTCAAAAATCAGCCCCAGCTCCATGTCCTCGATTCCCGGCCCGTTGTCGGCGACGCTGGTAAGCACCACATTGCCGCTGGCTTCAGCCGTAATGGTAATCGGCTGTTCCTTCGGCGAATACCCATCCGCATTCTCTATTAAGCGCACCAGCACGTCCCGTATGCGATTGAAGTCGGCGCGCACTGACGGAAGAGTCTCAGGCACATCCATGCGTATCGCTCTCGCTCCCAATAAAACTTTGCAATACGACAGCGCCGCCGAAACAATCTCGTTCATCGAATTCGGCGCCAGGTCCAATTCGAATTCGCCAGCATCCAGCTGCGCCATCTCAGCGGCATCGCCGACCAGTTGGTTCAAGCGATCGCACTCTTCGTCGATTACCGTTAGCAGTTCATGTCTTTGCGTCTCCGCCACGGGGCGCTCGGACAGTAAACTGGTCACCGATGCCTTGATGGAAGTTAGAGGCGTGCGAAAATCATGCGTCACCGAATCCAGCAACGCTGATTTCAAACGCTCGCCTTCCCTGGCGGCTTCTGTTTTTCCCAGTTCTTCCACCGCGCGAGCCCTCTCGAACGCAATGGCGATCATGGAGCCCAGCGCATCCAGAGTTTCCCGCGATAACATTTGCCCCGAGATTCCCAGGCTCCCAATCGCGCGCGTGCCCATGCGCACTGGAACAAAAGACAAGCTGCGGCCTGGGTCGCGCAACGGTTCATCCCGGGCAGTCGCTCGCTTTAGCTCCTCGTCCGCGAAGTGCGACGCCCCTCCGGAGTGATAAAACTTGTTTTTGTTTTCCAGGTAGAGTGCTGCCGCTCCCACTTCAAAGGTTTCCACGATGTGGCTGGGAATCGCGTTGAGCAAGGTAATTACATTCCCGGACACCAGCAATGTTTGACTGAAGGTGTAAAGCCTTTCCAGTTCATTTCGCCGCCGCTGCGCTTCGTCCGCTTCCTGGCGCACCCGCGCCGCGAGTTGGCTGGCGATAAGTGACGCTGCTAGAAAGGCAAACAACGCTGCCCAGTTTTGCGGATCGGCAATGGTAAATGTTCCTACCGGCGGAAGAAAAAAATAATTGAACGCCAGCATCGCCGCCAACGACATGAAAGCGGAAACGGTAAAGCCCCAAAAGGTCGAAACTGCTAAAATCGCCACCACAAAAGTAAGCGCTACGGTGGTTTGATTGACTCGCAGGATGTCGTGGTGAACAAAAGTAATCGCGGCCACAATGCCCAGCGCTACCGCAGCTTGCAGGAAGCGAATAGGAAGACGTGAGAACACTGCAGTATTCTAGCGCAGCCATACATACCCAGTACGTGTAAGTACGACGCGCCATGCCGAAGAAACCTGAAGATTGGCTGGAGAAAGCTAATACCCCGGAAAAATCCAAGGGTATCTTCAAACTTTTCCTCGGCTATGCGCCCGGCGTGGGAAAAACCTACAGCATGTTGAGCGAAGGCATTCGTCGCCACAACCGCGGTGAAGACGTGGTGATCGGCTTCATCGAAACGCACGGCCGAAAGGGCGTTGAAGAGCTTGTCCCGGAGCTCGAAACCATTCCCCGCCGCGGCATCGAATACAAAGGCACCATGTTCGAAGAGATGGACGTCGATGCCATTATCGCCCGCCGTCCGGCCGTCGTGTTGCTTGATGAGTTAGCCCACACCAATATTCCCGGCAGCAAGCATCGCAAGCGCTACGAAGATCTGCTGGAACTTCTCAATGCCAAAATCGATGTACTCTCCACTTTAAATATTCAACACATGGAAAGCCTCGCTCCCACCGTCCACAGCATCACCGGCGTAACCGTGCGCGAAACCGTTCCCGACTGGGTTCCCTTAATGGCCAATGAAACCGTCATGGTGGACCTCACCCCGGAAGCGCTTCAGCAACGCATGGAGCGCGGGGATGTTTATTCGAAACACAAAGTGCATCAGGCGCTGCACAATTTTTTTCGCCGCGGCAATTTAATCGCTCTCCGCGAACTGGCCCTCCGCCAGGTCGCCGAACACGTCGATCGCAGCTTGGAATCCTACATGGCCGCCAAGGACATAGAAAAAACCTGGCCGGTACGCGAAAGATTGGCCGTTTGCATCAGTTCAAACCCCTCCGGCCAATACCTAATCGCACGCGGCGCGCGCATGGCCAGGCGCCTGGACGCCGAACTCTACGTCGTCCACGTGGACACCGGCGCGGAAGATCAAGGCCCTAGTCTCAAATCTTTAGAAGCCAATATCCGCTTTGCTGGGGACCTGGGCGCAAAAGTCGTGCGCATCAAAGGTAAAAGCGTCGCCGATACCATGGCGGCATTCGCCCGCGAAAAACATGTCACGCAAGTGATTTTCGGTCGCGCAGATGTGAAAGGCTTACGCAAACTTTTCTACTTATCAGCCATTCACCGTTTTTTGCGCGACGCTCCTGCCGTGGATGTTCACATCGTCACCCACCAGGAACCTGATTGACGCCCCGATCAGCTGGTCTCGATATGTTAAACGCGAACTAATTGTTTTCGTCGCCGTTTTCAGTTAGTGGCGCGGTTTGCCGCGCGTGCCGCCGCTTTGATAGAGTCACATTCGCGCCAATTCCATTATGATTGGAGGCTTGGGCATGGCGGTGCGACAGGATTTGCTGGATATTTTGGTATGCCCTCTGTGCAAAGCTCCCGTAAAGCTCTTGCCCGATGGCTCGGGACTTAAATGCCAGGCATGCAAACGGGTCTATCCCATTCGGGATGACATCCCGGTAATGCTGCCGGAAGAAGCGAAGATTGCCACCGACTAGTTTCAGGAATTTTTGAGTTCTATCCGCCTCTGAATATTTTGCGCAGCCACCCGCTCGAAGAAATGCACGCTTACGCTATACTGATTTTCACTGCTCGCGGGGCAGGAGAAAACCATGACGTTATTTGAGCCACCTGCCGAAAAATCTACCAAATCCCGTGCCATGGCATTTACGATTGGGGCGTTAGCTCTCTTCGTCGTCGTTCTTTTATATTTTGCGTTTCGCTACTACCCGGAAAGACGTGCCGCCGAACATTTCTTTGACGCGCTGGTCGCCGGCGATACCGACACCGCCTACCGGTTGTGGAAACCGGGACCCAGTTACGCCATGAAAGATTTCATGGCCGATTGGGGCCCGCAAGGCTACTACGGCCCGGTGAAAAGTTACAAAATTCTAAAAGTAAATGCGCCCCCAAAAGCGAACGCTATTTCCGTGCGAGTAGCGACCAGCCCCTTTTCACCCCTCCCCGATGCCGGCGACGAGGAAAAAAGCCGTAAAACCAGGGTAGTAAGCGTTTGGGTGCTTACCAAAGACAAGTCCTTAAGTTTCCCGCCAGAATAGTCCATCCTAAGCGAATGCAAGTACCACTGAACGGTCATTCACGAAAGCTGCGCGTCGGCGTGCTCTTTGGCGGGCGTTCTGGCGAACATGAAGTTTCGCTGGCGTCCGCGGCCTCGATAATTCGCGGGCTGGATCCTCAAAAATACGAAGCAGTGCCCATCGGCATTACCAAGGAAGGCCACTGGTTAATTGGCGCAGGTGCGCAAAAAATGCTGCCGGAAGTTTTGCGTACCGGCCAGCGTGTGCTCATGAGTGCCGACCCCACCGAATCGGCGCTGATGCCGCTGGACGGAAGTCCGCAGGGGCAAAAATTGGACGTGGTGTTTCCAGTAATACACGGAACCTTCGGCGAAGATGGCACCATGCAAGGCCTGCTGGAGCTTGCCGGCTTGCCGTTTGTGGGCGCCGGAGTTTTGGGCTCCGCAATTGGCATGGACAAGGATGTGGCCAAGAAATTGATGCAAGTGGCTGGGATTCCGGTGGTGCCGTGGCTCGCGGTGCAACGCGCGGATTGGGAACGCCAGCCGAAAGAAATCCGTCGCGCAATAGAGAAAAAATTTAAATATCCCATTTTTGTGAAGCCTGCCACGCTGGGCTCCTCAGTGGGCATGACCAAGGTCCATTCGCGGGCTGAACTTGGTCCCGCCTTGGATTTAGCCGCAGAATTCGCGATGAAAATTATGGTGGAGCGCGCCGTAAGCGCCCGGGAAATCGAAGTGTCAGTTCTGGGCAATCACGATCCGCGTGCATCCATTCCCGGCGAAATCGTGCCTCACCGTGAATTTTACGATTACGCCGCCAAATACTTGGAAGAAGGCACGAAGTTGCTTATTCCTGCAAAGTTGACGAAGTCTGAAGTCAAGAAAGTACAAACGATGGCGGTAACAGCCTTTCGCGCACTGGAATTGAGCGGAATGGCGCGCGTGGACTTTTTTATTGAAAAGCGCGGGGGAAAGATTTTCTTGAACGAAGTGAACACCATTCCCGGTTTCACTTCCATCAGTATGTATCCAAAATTATGGGGAGCGAACGGTATCCCCTTCCGCGAACTAGTCACAAAACTGATTGATCTGGCACTGGAGCAGCATCGCGAAAAAGCGCGTACCAAGTATCAGATTGAACTGCCCGAAGGCGCCAGCGGCGCTCTCGGCGGATAAAAACTGAGCCGATTGCTCACGTATTTTCGTGGGATTTCGAAGAATGCGGACGCTGCGCTTTGGCGTTTAGTCCTACAGAATTTTTTGCCCCAGGCCTGACAAAATCAATTCCACACCGAGTAGTGCCGTCCGATTGTGCTCGTCGATCACCGGATTAATTTCCACCACTTCCATGGACGCCATGGCATCGCTGTCCGCAATCATTTCCATGGCCAAGTGAGCTTCCCGGTAAGTTACGCCTCCGCGCACAGGTGTACCGACACCTGGTGCGTCGGATGGATCGACAAAATCCATATCCAGGCTTACAGAAATTCCATCCGTATCATCCGTAGCGTACTTCAGAGCGTCGGCCATCACTTCGCGCATGCCGCGCTCGTCGATATCGCGCATGGTGAATACGCGCACTCCGGACTTTTTGACCAGGCGCCGCTCCTGCAGGTCCAGGTCGCGCACGCCGACTAGCACAATATTTTGCGGTTCCACTTTTGGTTTGAAACCGAGAAGATCAACCAGCTCCGGCGCGCCGTAGCCCATCACCGCCGCTAGCGGCATTCCATGAACGTTTCCCGATGGTGACGATTCCGGGGTATTCATGTCCCCGTGCGCATCGAGCCAGATGTAGCCAATTTGTTTTTTCTCTTTGCGGAAATACGCGGCCACGCCGGAGACGGCACCCGCCGCAATGGAATGATCGCCGCCAAGAACCAGGGGCACGA
>JAUTXJ010000126.1 GCA_030838075.1 Acidobacteriaceae bacterium | reverse complement strand
TTTCGAGTTCGGTAGTCATGGTGGGTTCTCCTTTTCTCTCGAGTTCCGTTCAGTACTCGTCCGGCAGAAGCAACGTGGTGTGGGACCTTGAGGCTTCGGTGATGACCCAGACGAGATCGTTGGCGGTTGTTCGATAACTGCTCAAGAGACGAAAACCCTTTTCCAGGCTGAATTGGTTTTCCTTGCGATCTTCTTTTGGAATTGCGCCCCAATCGCCCGTTACATGGCGCGTGAGGAATTCCATGGGAGATTGGCCGGATTTTTCGAGAGCAGCCAGCGCGCCGGGTGTAGCCACGAGCTGGCCCAAGTCAAACAACGGTTTACGTTCTATCTTTTGCATTGAATTACTCCTTCGTGTGGATTTGGGTATTGCTTTACAGAGGCGCGACGTGTCGCCGCGCATGAAAAACAAATGCCCTTCATGACGAGGGAGGCGACTGTCCGTCCGCGCCGTCAAGGGCGCCGGGGTGCGGCGTTCATTGGAGCGAAGCGGAAACCCTTGACGGAAGGAGCGGACGGATCAGGCGCAGAGTTCGGTCAGGAAGGGCAGAAGATACCGGTTCGTTACCCGGAAACCCTTAGCCTTGCAGTTGAATCGAAAGCAATTTGTGAGGGCGAAGGTGCCATTTTGCAGCCGCACGGTGGATGGGCGCGGGCGACGACTTGTAGTTTGAGGGCGGCGAGTGTTAAATACGGAGCGGAGGTTTCATGGATATTATTGCAGCACTGAAAGAGGAAGAATCGAAGCTGTACCGGCAGCTGAACGCGGTGCAAGGGGCGATCTCCGCGCTAAACGGCGACGCCAACAAGGCCTCGGTAACATCGCGTCAGAAGGTCAATCTAAATAACACGAACGGCAAAAGAACAATGTCTGCCGCTGTTCGAGCCAGAATTTCTAGAACGGCGAAAGCCCGATGGGCGAAGATCAGGGCTGAGAAGGTCGCCGGGAAGAAAACGAAGTAGGTTTGCAATGAGTATGCGGGCCTCGCCTCGGCTCAATCGTGCCGTGTCCTAAATCGTGATAGCAAAAACGCCCGGCCTGGAGCCGGGCGTTTTTATCGGCGGCGTCGAAATTGTGTCTGTCAGAACTACGATCGCAAGACATTGTCGGCTCCGTCGACCCGAGTACACTTTGGTTGCTTGACGACCAAGGGCTCGGGAGGAAGGCGGCCCCGAATAATCGTTTCCATTAGTTGTCTTATGTCGGGTACCCTACATAGCGGTTGCTGTATAAATTGCCGTTTGTGTTAGTGGGCACACCAGCACAAAAAATAGTCTTGAAGCGTCCCGCAGAAATGTGTCGTCTTTCTTGCGAAAGGCTCGATGCTGAAGTGTATTCTTATCGTCGATGACAACGAACGGCTTCGACACCTCATACGCGATATGCTTGAAGGCGAATCTGGATTCGAGGTTTGTGGCGAAGCCGTTGATGGTTACGATGCCATAGAGAAGGCCGAACGACTAAAGCCAGACCTGATAATTCTGGACATGTCGATGCCACGCATGAATGGGATTGAAGCTGCCCCAAGATTGAAAAAAATCCTGCCTGAAACGCCAATAGTCATGTTCACTTCGTATGAGGCTGCACTTGACGGTTTCGATGTACGTAAGGTGGGAATTGATATAGTTGTTCCAAAGGACAATCTCTTGTTGCTCGTGGAGACCGTCCAAGGTCTTCTCGAAGAAGTCTGATAAATTTAGGCACTCCTAGCCCGATTTCAGAATCATGAATCCGCCGACTTTCTAGTTTGGATCGAACATGTCCGGGTGCCTTGCCAAGTCGTGCAGCTTCTAAGCGACTTTGCCAGTGGGAAAGTATCACTGTGGGAATTCATCGTGAAACGTGAAGGCGGGTGGCTTTTAGTTTCGGCCACCCGCCAAAATGCGTCGTGTTTGGTTAGCTCTATTAGCGAGCGCCAGCTGCCGCTGCCATTACGTGCGTTCCCACAGCGTGCGTTCCTACAGTCACCTTGATCTGCTTCGGCTTCGCTTCCTCGCGCTTCGGAAGGCTCAGGGTCAGCACACCGTTCTGATAATCGGCCTTGATGTCATCCGTTTTCACGGAGTTCGCCAACGAGAAGCTCCTGCTGAACGAGCCATAAGCGCGTTCGATGCGCAGATAGTTGTCTTCGTTCACCTTGCTCTCGAACTTGCGTTCGCCGCGAATCGTGAGGATGTTGTTCTCCACGCGGATGTCCAGATTCTGCGGATTCACATCCGGCAGGTCCGCCTTAATCACCAGTTCACTTTCCGTTTCGTAGATGTCCACGGCCGGGGCCCAGAGGGTCAAGTTCGACTCCTCGCCAGCGTGTCCTACGCCTTCGCTAAACATGCGATTGATCTGATCCTGCAGGGTCGTAGCCCCGCGGGACGGTTGTTCCCAACGATTCATTCCTCTCATGTGAGATTCCTCCTCAACAATTAATTACACTTTCAACATGAGCGCATGCACTGCTGATGTACAGACATATAATATTAATTCTTTAAGAATTATAAGTGGTGCAGTGGCATTGCCTTACCCGCCTCTCCGGGTCCCGTACCTCTCGCCCTTTTTCTCCAAGAGCTGCTTGTAGCTTTGAGCCCCGAAATGACTGTACTCGTACGAAATTAGAGCGCAGACTCCAGCCAGCAAATTGTTTGAGCCGTTAATTAGTCTCCGGCCCCGCCCAAATGTCTTCGACTGAGCGTGACCGCCTTTTCTCCCGCAGTTTGCCGTACATTCCTACCCACACAGGAGGCAGCCATGCATTTGCCTTTTGACATCCTAAAGAAAGAGCGAGATGGAAGTTTCCGCTGGTTTGAGGCGGTCAACGACCTGGGGTCTACGAACATTCGCATAAGAGAGATAATTGCATTGTCTCCGGGTGACTACATTGTGTTTGACCAACGCACGCATAACATCATTCCTCCCGCCCATCAAATTGCCGGATCGATTTCAGAAGAGAGTGACGGTTAGGCGCCAGCTAACCTACTTTTTCGGCAACAGAGAGCAGCAGTTTTTTGGGCAGTCCAGGAAATAGCAGATCGCGACTATGAACCACTTAACGATAAACCAAGTCACCGCTTGCGTGAATTCAGCTACACGTGTGACAAAAGAATCTGTGGCGATTGACTACGATACCCTTACGGAAGCACTGAATGCCGCAATCGACTCTGATCTTACTGGGCTGCCGGAAGCCCACCAGGCCCAATGGTGCGATGTATGTCAGCGCAGTGTGGAAACCAACCACGCACACGACAAGATGGTCCAAACATCTGAGCACCATCACAGCCCCTTGGGTCGATGAGTGCGGCACGATTAGACCCCTGGTAGGGCGCTCAAGGGGGGCATGCGTTGAACTGACGGCCCTGTCTGGGAATCACTGCTCCGTGAACCGCGTTTATATCAGGCACTGAGACTCATTGGTGCCACGAAGAGCCGGTTAGGCGAGGGCGCAACACACCCAAGGCTTGTTCTATAGTCCGTGGCAGTCTGCAACAGGAAATCCGGCCGAAAGTCCCTCGATCACGTCCCGCGTAATAATCTCCAGTTAACTTATTGCCGTCCGACGCCCTCAGCATTGCAGTACCAAAGTGGATGTGCATCGTCCTCGTCGCATCGGCAAGGGGCTGATTTTCATATTGGTAGATCAACGCGACGCCATCCGGATCGGAGACTTGAATCACTGCCACGCAACTCCAGGAGGCAGACGTGGCGGTACTGAGGGAGACGGAGATTTGCGTCCAACTCTGGACGATTTGCACGCACAAACCGTAGCGCTTCGCATGGTTATCAAACGAAGACGTGAGGTAACCCTGCCACTGGCCCGCGAGGTTCGGCGTTTTCACTAGCCCCAGTTTTCGCATCAGCGGGTGCCGCCAGAGACGCCTATCGAAAAGAGCATAAAGCGTTCCATAGAAAAACATGCTGGAGGGAGCATCCATCCACCACGGCATCGAAAAATGTTGGGTAGCAAGAAGGTTAGAGGACATCCATGCAAGGGCAATTGCCAGACCTGCAAGGAAGAGAGGAACGATTCTCTTTTCATCGGAGTCTGTACTGTAGCCGTGCATACTGCACCTGCTCGGCTTCCAGAGCCGAACAGGCCCTTGGGCCTGTTGGTCGCGCCCCACCCCAGTTGCCGCTGGTAAGCGCCCGGGAGAAAGGACCATCTGGCTCAGTAAGGTGGCTTCCTGAAGATGGAAAGAACTTGCTAGCTACCGGGAGACAGCAACTGGTAACGATAGCGCCTTTGTAAATATTAGATTGCTAGAACACAAAAAAGGTTGGCAAGCCTTTTGGACCGAGGTGGGTTCGAAGCGCCTTTAAAAAGCTTGTCCAGTTGGACGTTGCTTGGTTGTGTCCACCCGTTTTGGGGCAAGGCTAGGGATGCTGAGACCCTATCAGTCGGAAATCCGTGTATTGACAAAGAACGATCGCGATCAATCCCTATCCTTAATATGTGATTGACAAGAATTACCCGATGCCCTATCATGGCCTTGGTAATTAACACGGCCATGATAATTAACATGGCCATGGTGATCTGATGTCGAGTTACAACTCTAACCCTACTCCCCAGAACGAAGGCCAGATGCGCGTTCTCATTGCGCGACTGCTTCGCGAAAATGGGTGGAAAGTCGCGGAAGAGCCGCGTGAGTATAATGTCCGGCCCGATTTGATCGCCGAGCGAGGCGGTCAAAAACTGATCATTGAAATCAAACGCGCGTCTGAAGGGCGAAGAGATCGGCTAGTTCCTTTGCTGTCTCAAGCCGCGCTCGACGCCGCTTACTATTCTCGGCAAATTGCCAACAAGTCAGTCCCTGTTGCCATAGTGGTGGCAGCCCGCATTCCGGAGTCAGTCGCAAAACAAGCCCAAGAATTTATGAAGGAGCGTGCTCCCGATATCGCCATAGGCTTGTTGGATTTTGAGGGCTTTCGCTCGTTTGCGGGCCATGGACTGGAGTTTCTAAGTTCGGAACGACGGCAAGGGAGCACGGTATCTTCGCCGAAATTGCGATCGCGTGCTTCCCAGCTTTTTTCGGACTTAAATCAATGGATGCTCAAGGTCCTGTTAGCCCCCGGAATTGCTGAAGGGTATCTCTCTGCGCCGCGCGGTTACTACCAGGGGGCTTCGCAGCTTAGTGAAGCTGCACGCGTCTCAGTGATGAGTGCCTTTCGCTTCGTCGAGCAGTTTTCTAAGGAAGGATTCCTGGAAAAGAGTTCAGGTCGCCTTCGCATTGTGCGGTCGAACGAACTGATGAAGCGTTGGCAGGCGGCTAGCCAGCAACGCGTCCTGGAGATTCCCACGCGATGGGTTTTGAATAAAGGAAAAGAAGCTCTACCAAACGCACTTCGTTCATTTATCTCGGCTGAGGCGAAACGGTCAGGCGGCAGACGAAAACCAAATCGACTGTCGGTGTATCCACAGCCAAGGGCTTGTCTTGGTCTGTTTGCCGCTGCCGAGGCGCTTGGACTGGGGTTCGTCCATGGGGTTCCCCCTTACCTGTATCTTGAACGGATGAGTAAAGACGTTGTCGAGAGTTTAGGACTTTCGGCAAAAGAGCCGGATCAACAGGCTGATGTCTATGTGCGTATACCTGGGAATCGCGAAAGTGTGTTCCGCGGAGCGGTAATTAAAGACGAAGTGCCGTCAAGCGATATTCTTCAAGTGTGGCTAGACGTTTCACAGCATCCGTCACGAGGAAGAGAACAGGCAGAGCTGATTTGGAGACGGGTTCTCGCGCATGCATTTGAGGCAAGCTAAGGATGGTGAAACCGGACGCTGACGTCGAGTTTTTTGCGAAGTTCGTCGGAGCTATTGATCCGTGGCTGGCGGAGACGGTTTTGGTTGGAGGTTGGGCACATCGTCTATATCGCAGCGATCCACGCGCGAGGAATTTGGATTATTCCCCTCTCACAACGCTCGATGGTGATCTGGCCATTCCGGCAAAACTGAAGACAGAAGAAAGGACACTTCGGCAACGCCTAATAGATGCGGGTTTTAGGGAGGAATTTGCTGGAGAAGACAGTCCTCCCGCCACTCACTACCACTACGGGCCGGCAGGCGGCTTTTACGTGGAATTCCTGACACCACTCGTGGGAAGCGAATACGACCGGAAGGGAAAACGCAAAGCGACACAGGAAGTGGGCGGGGTCTCCTCTCAGCAGTTGCGGTACATCGAAGTTTTAATGATCCGCCCTTGGAAAATCGAACTGGGCGAGGCTAACGGATATCCATTCGAGGCCGTCAAGAGGATTCAAGTCACTAATCCTGCGAGTTTCCTTACGCAGAAAATCCTGATTCATCATGAGCGGGATTACAAAGACCGCGCCAAGGATCTTCTCTATATTCACGACACGATTGAATTGTTTTCGGAGCATCTGGGAGAGTTGTGCAATCTCTTCACGAAAGACATTCAACCGACCCTGCATGCACGGCGGAATATGGAATTGACAGGAGCCGCAGACAGCCTTTTTGGAAAAGTGGACGACACCATTCGCGAAGCGGTGCTTATGGCCGCTGGAAGGAGACTGAGGGCGGAGGCGTTGGCCGAGACTTCACGCGCCGGCCTAAGAGAGATTTTCGTTCGCAAGTAAGAGGTCACTCGCGACGCCGTACACATTTACTAGCGCAGGCATCCGAAGTATTCAATTGACTTCAACCTTGAAGAGCAGCGATCGCGGCTCCGTAAGATGACCGATTCAGTCCCGCGACGGCTGGGTGATACGGTCGCCATCCATTCTTTTGCAGTTCCTCTCGTATCTCGATCCCTCGCCCAATGGCCGCTTCTAAAGTCGAAAATTCATTTTGTTCCAGAACCAAAGCTTGTCCTTTCTCGCCGTTGTACAAGGTAACCCACCCTCCGCCGGATGCAGTAACCGTTATAAACAATAGCTGATACGGTGTATCGGGCGAAGGCTCTGCCTTCAGAAAGAGGTACATCAAGAGGGCACCCCACAGTGCCGTCACAGTCACATCGGCCACATGAGAAGTCAATGGACATAATCTATCTCCAAATGGTAAACGCAAATCGCAAGAACCTATAAGCGCGTTCGCCTTTCGTTCGTTTATTCTCGCCGCATTCTGTGCGCAAGAAGCGACGCTCCGGGCGGTACCGATTTCGAGAAAGACCCCCGGGAAGTCGGGTTCTTCGGAAGGGAACTAGCGGAATGTTGATTACTGGACAGTGCTATTTCCCCGCTAGTGACATGCTTTCATCATGTTGAAAGCTCACGAACCCTCCGCAAGGGCGATCGCGGCATTGACGGTGGAGATGAACAAGCCGCGCCTTGCGGCATCGGTCGCACTTAGCGGATACGAATGCAGTGGCTGCGGTTGTAGATTCCCAGAAACCCGCGCTCCGAAAGGCCGGACGTCAGCGGAAACACGGCTATTGGAAAAGATTCATCTGCAACGAGAGTTTGGACGACACGTTTGCTCACAGCGGGGCAGTAGGAGACTGTCAGGGAAAGCGGACGCGCCGGGACGCTTAGGAGTTGGCCGCGCTGCCAGAAGCCTGCCACACGTGTGCGCTTTCAACCCGGATAAACGTGCGGAGTAGATCATACGGGCCATAACCCTGTTCGATGGCTTGTACGGCGTAATATTTCCGCTCCGAGTGGGCCTCGTTGCGCCGACCAAACCCTGAATACATCTGACAATGCACGCCGATGGCGGCACCGCAGATCGGACAGGGTACGAGTAGTTTCTGTTGGTTGGTTAGTTCGCTTCTCTTCATTGAAATAGGATAACCAAATTCCAATCGCAAACTGTTCCATTTTGGATAGGTGAGGGGTTTCGGTGATCGTATGCACGGTTAATATCCAACTACTATAGTTTCGGACGAGCCGTGAGATGACGGCGTCGTAGCAGAGTCTTAACACTTTCTCTTAACGAGAACATGCCGCGATCTTTCGTCACTACCGCGTCGATGCCGATTTCACTGGCATCAAAACCATGCATCATGCTTTCATGAAAAGTGAACAGAATTATTGCCGTCTCGGGAAGTAGTTTCTTCAATTTTGGAGCAGCTTCGATTCCGTTCATGCGCGGCATAGACGCGTCAAGAATGATCAGGTCTGGCTTTAAATTTTGCGCTTTATCAATGGCGTCAAGACCGTCAG
>JAUTXJ010000117.1 GCA_030838075.1 Acidobacteriaceae bacterium | reverse complement strand
GTTTGGGTGAGTGGATGGGCGGTGGACAACCCGGTGGATAGGCTGTGGAAATCCGGTGGATGACCTCAGGAGAAGTCCGTGCAGAAGACTGTGCATTTGCAGTGCAAATCGGGTAGTGTCTCAGTTTGATTGTGGCGGCGCCAGCGCCGCAACACGCTTTTGAATTGTAGCCCTCATTGCCGCGTCATCCACCATCCGCGCCACGTCCGTCATGTTCATAACAGTTTCCACAACGCCAGCGGCCATTGCCGGAGTAACGCCAAGCGTCTTGTGGACGCGGCAGAAATTGTACCAAACGGAATAGAGAGCGACCGCGTGGCAATGGTTCTCGAATTTCTTGCTGAATGCGAAAGGTTCATTTAATTATTCTTAGCTTTACATCCCTTCGCGGCGTTACAGACCCATGACCATCAATGGTGGTCATATTGGCCAAACCAAAAAGGAGGGCCTCAATCTCGGAGGGAGGAACCTTCAATTCAGCAGCTATCCTTGTTTTCGTGATCCCCAAGCTGAGTAGGTCATTGATAATATCTTGCAAAACCGACGATTGCTCTCGCGCAATAGCGTGAGGCTCACGTTTCAACCAACCGCGCCGCGACATTTCAACATAGTTGCTGACGGACTTGTTTTCGCTAATCATTTTTAATTCGCGAAGCCGGTAGTTCAGGGCTGCCACAGAGACGCGCCATCGCTTTTTGTATTCCGCGATATCATCAACGCTATAAAGCGGCCTGGTTATAATGGATCTGACATCCGTTTCCGGCATCAGGAAAGCGCCGGCGAAGGCATTGGCCTCTTTCTCAAGATTATCGTCAACGCGCTCCGTATTGGCCCCGCCATGTTTATGGAGGCACAGGTGAGCCAGCTCATGTACAGCGTCGAATCTGCTGCGCTCTGCCGATTTGAACCTATTGAGAAATGCGTATGGGATGTCATCGCGCCAGAGTGAAAACGCATCCACCTCCTTTGTATTCTCTGCGAGAGAGAAAACGCGGATACCCTTGAATTCGAGCAAATGCACTACGTTAGCAATTGGCTTGTCTCCCAAACTCCAATGCTGACGTAACAACAGCGCCGCCGTATGCGGGTCTACGTGCTGATAGTCGGGAATATCTGGCTGTGGCCTATTGTAGGATTGGACTATCCAATCATCCAATATGAACGCAATTGCGCCTGACGCCAGCGCGGCATCCATAATTCTCGCCGACTTGCTCGCCATACCCCGAAAACTCGCGTTGTCACGGCGGGGCTCATCAAATTCCGATCCCGTAAAAAACGACTTCGGAAACTGAAGGCAATTCGCGATCTTCTCTAAGTTCTCTTCTGACGGCTCAATCTCGCCAGCCTCATACCTCAGAACAGTATTAGGAGTAACGCCAATAGCATCGGCGAGTCCTTTCTTGCTCATCGCCCGACGACGCCGGGCGAGGCTTAATCTTGTAAAAGTGACCATTGTTATTTTCTGAAAACTTGTGGCTTCGGAACGTCAGCAAATTCCTGAGGAACCGTGAACCGTCGAATACCTGGAATTTCGCCCGGCTGCGCTATTACAATCCGATGAGAGAATTTCGTGATGATGCCGCTGATCTCGGACGTAGGTCGAGATATCTCAAGAGAAATAAACTTGTCGCAGAAATACGGGCAATAATACCACAGGTCGTCACGGGGCTCACCTTTCATGAACTCCATCTTCATCTGACCGGAGTTCATCGCAATGAGCTTGCGGCTACTTGAACCTCTTTCCGAAAGGTTCTTTGGAGATTTCTCAGTTCCAGTATTTTCGTCGGTGCCGCAGCAAACAAGCTTTATCCCGACCTCGCTATTGCGAATACCCGCGACCTGATCACGGTCACACAAGTTCCAACCTAGCTCTTTGAGGCTATCTTCCTCCCTGAAGAGCCTTGTCCCCCAGCGCCAAGTTTCAAACCCGATGACGTTTGCTGGCTCGTGCTCACGCACGTTCGCGCGCTCGCCGCCAATCTGAGTGACTAAATCAAGCATGATGTGGCGAGGCAGGCGCATCTTCGCCAACATCGGAACCACTACAGCTTCTTCGACAAATAGGGCCATGAAAGCCTCACGTTACGAATCGGACAATTAATTAATTGCCGAAAACATAACGTGGGTCAACCTCCCCAACGCGCCTTTGCAGCCTTTTTTGCGATTTCCTTCCGTTTCCGGGCGGAAAGCCCTTTAGCCCGCGCCTTGCCACCCATGCGCCCCAGCGCCACGGCGGCGGCGTTCTTGCCGTCCTCGGTGGTGGTGTCCTCGATCTGGCCGGTGGCGATCCGCATGACGTGGACCGCGTTGCCGATCACGTCGGCGGGGCGCTTTTCGCCTTTAGGGCCTCTGGGCATTTGCGCCTTCCTTAGGAGGAAATTCGGCAAGCCGCGATAATGCTAAATCGATGAACTCATCCTCGAAAAGCTTTAGCTTGCGTTGAGAGGCCTCGCCTCCGCCCAGCCATGACTGAAGGCCCTTTTTAACGCCTTCGCGCGTGGGCTCTACCTTGTCATGATCCAAAAGCCAATCGACCGTAGAGAGCAATTCCAACCCAAGCGGAGATTCGAAACCCTCAATTAAATTGGTTGTTTCATCTAGCGCAGCATTGAATTCCTTCGCCTCTGTCGATTTAAGAAAAAGGGAGACAACTTCTCTCTTTGAATCCTCGAACCAAATTGTATCGAGAATGCCCGCGTCGGATACTCTCTTTTCACAATGTAAATAGCTGCCATCTAGGTTGTTGAGTAAGTGCCCCAATGTAGGTGCATATGGCCCAAATTTGTCGGCGCGAAATTCGAGCTTCAACGGACTAATGCCTCCAAGGCCAACAATTCTGCGCTGCAATAAATATGCAAGCTTATGAATTTCAAGAAGCGTGCACTCGAACCCGAGCACGGAATATCGACGCAATAACTCCGCGACGAGTGCTCTGGCAGCGGTTAGTTTCTCAACCCCGGCTGGCTTCGCCACGTTCTGATATCTCGCTGTGGGCTCGTAAACGGTTATCTCGACATCCGGAAGCGCGCTTAGCGCATCCTCGATCACAGGTTTTACGTCTTTCCAATCCAAACCTCCATTACCGCTTCCCAATGGGGGCAGGGCTATGGAGCGAACGTTATTTTCGATGATAAAGCGCCTCAAATCCTGAAGGCCCTCCTTAATCCACTCGATTTTAGAAGGATTTCGCCAGTGCTGCTTTGTGGGGAAATTTACGATCCACTTCGGACCGCCAACCCAGTTGTGGCGCTCGGTAACGAAAACAGAGCCAACCTTAATTTCCTTATTCTTACAGGCCTCAACATACGCTCTGAGGTTCTCCGGAAATGCCTCCTTGAACATCAGCGCTATACCCTTCCCCATCACGCCAACAGTGTTGACGGTATTGACGAGCGCTTCAGCTTTTGCGTCTAGCAGATTACCCTCTATGAATGTAATCATTAGAAATACCATCCCCTGTTCGTTATAACCTCAAGTTCTTTGCCGCGTTGTTTGACTAAGTTCTCTGCCCAATCTTTTTGGTTGTCATCGCAACAGGCCACTCCGATCAAATTGCCAATGGACATTTGATCGTGAACCAATGCCTCAGCCTGGTATCGGCTGGTTTTGCCAATGTCTTCGTTGTCCCGGCTAAAGTCACGATTCTGTAAAATCTTCCAATCGATCCGGTCGAGCTTCGTCAGATCGGACGAGAATTTAGCGTCTAGCAAAGAGGCATGCCTGTCCGTAAAAAGGATCGAGATATTTGCCTTCTGTAGGTCCGGAAGCGAGGCGACCAGTATTATGATCTCGTCATTGCCGCGCTGCCGAACATTACGCCCAGTATGAATGTTGTAAGCCATCATCGATAATGGCGTGAAGTAGAACGGGATGTAGTCGCTCAAGGTGCCACCGGGAGCCTCAGGAACCGGCCTGAGGTGCCGTTTCTCGATCAAATCGGCGATACCGATATTTACAAAACTCGGATCTTTAAGGGAGGACTTCCGACAATGGAGCCCATTATCCAAAATCCACGGCAAATTATCTTTATGCGTAATCCTGAATATACAGGCATTCTCTGCGGTAAGCTCGGTAAGTGCCACGGTCAAATGCGCCCCGGGAAAGCCGATGCGGGTCCGCTCCCGATTCGTGCTTTCCGCTAAGCATATACGAGATTCGAGAGGCCTGTGAATGGGGATTTTCGGGTAAATTTCAAACTAAGACACGTTGCCTCAATCAAACTGACACACTACCGAACAACCGGTAGTGTCTCAGTTTGAAATTTCGGCTTTTGTGGCGACGGGTTTTTGGTCCGGTCTGGCCACGAGCCAAAAAAATAGGGCCGTAAAAATACTCAAGATGCCAAAATACCAAGTTGTGAAAAGGGTTCCGACGATATTATTTTTCGCGTCTCCCATGAACACGAGACTCCCTACTACTGGAACGGTAGCTGTGAGGAACGCCAGTAACAAATAGGGCCAGAGCCGGTGGCGCGTCCGTCTAAAAAGTAGAAAAGCCGGTACGCCAACTAAGGCCTCCAATAAATAAAACAGGCAGCAAACAAAAATGTATGCCGATGGTCCGCTTTTGTTTGGAGATTGCGCCAAGTACCAAGCGGGCAATATTGCCGGTAACAATGGGGCAACGAGAAATGCGATAAAGGTTCGCACGAAATATCCCCCAATCGAAAGAAGCTTGCGGCCATTGCGGAGCTTACCGCTAAGCATTAGCTTATTGGCTCGGACCGATGTGGCCTACGCCGCTCGAACATTGCGTCATTGAATTTCAAACTGAGATACTACCGACGCGGACTTCTGGGCTGGAAAAGGGACAACCGGAGCGCATATTTGCGGGATGGCACCTGAGCGGAAAGCTTTCCTCCGAACGGCCGCAGCCCTGATCATCGCTTATACCCTCGGGGTATGCGTCCTTTTCCTGTATTTTTAGACCCTTAGGCATGGTCGCCGTTCTTGCGGTGCAGGTTCGGGAACAAGAACACCAGCGGAAGTGCCAGCGGCCCGATAATCGCAGCAATCCATGCCCAGATTTTGAAGCTGCGTCCTCGACGTTCGGCAATTCGACCAGCAAGATAGATCGAAATGATCGAACCGATTATCAGCAATGCCAGGGTTATGTTGGTGTCCATTGTGCAGGCTCCGATGCTCCCTTGCGCCAAGCATAGCATGGAGTTGGTCGCGCGGCGACTGGCCGTCAAGGGGCAGAAATTTCAAACTGAGACACTACAACCTAACGCGCGGAATCGAAGGGCTGAGACGCTGTGTGTCTCAGCTCAGCTTGCGGACTGAAATTTCCTGCGCGGGAATAAAACTCCTAGCGGTGTGTTGAGACCCCATCGGGAAGCAGGGATGTTGCGCCACCCGATTACCGGGTAATGGATGTGGCGAAGCACAACGTATTATCGCCTGCATCAATTCCCGGACCCTTGATGACTTCCACCATCACACCCGCTACCCCCCGCGC
>JAUTXJ010000060.1 GCA_030838075.1 Acidobacteriaceae bacterium | reverse complement strand
GTGCCAGCTCAACCGGTCGATGCAACACCTCCGAATCGTTTGATCCGACAGCACTTCCCCTGGAGAACCGGCTACAGTCGATGCAAACCTAGACAGGGCAGTGCTTTTGTTTGAATTAAAAGATTTTGGCTCTTGAGTTCTCTGCAAGTTGGCGTCGATCTAGTGTTGCATCGACCTATTGAATCCACCGGGCTTACTGGAAGTTATCATCGTCTGGTCGAGCAACGAAACTCCAACGGCTTTCCACTTCAAATTTTTTTCTGCCGTTAGTTATGGTGACGCGGCTTCCGACGTCGTATCCCAGCGCCACGCCTCGTAGGAGATCCGTTCCGCTAATTTGAAATTGCTCGCCAGCGGCAAACGCGGCAGGCACCACAGCGCATTCAATTCATGATGTTACGGTTTAACACTGTCCACCGCGGCACGCTGCGCCGCCGCTTTTTCATCCTGCCCCAACTGCTGATAGGCATCCGCCAAAAACTGATGCGCCTCCTTGGACTTGGGCTCCAGGCTGACGGCTTTCTCCAAATCTGCTAAACCATCCGCGGCATGATTCTGCAGCGACAAGATACGTCCGCGAAGTAGATGCGCGCGGTAATGATCGGGATCTAGTTCGAGGGTACTGTCGAGCAGCGCCAATGCTTCCGGCAAGCGATTGCTGCGCGCATAAATGGCCGCCAAGGAAAAGCGCGCATCTGTCCAGTCTGGACTGTGGGCTACGACAATCTCTAAATGTGTGGCAGCAGTCTGCAGGTCGCCCTTGGCATACAGCGCGAGGGCCATTTCGTATTGGCCCATCATGGAATCGGGGACCAGCTGGATGGCCTTGTTGAGATGAAGGATGGCTTTGTCGTATTCACGATTTTCTTTGTAGGCCACACCGAGGAAATACTGCGCATGGGGAATCAGCGGATCCTCGGCCACCACGCGTTCGAGCAAGGGAATTGCGGTGGTTTCCTGGCCTTCTTCGATGCGCAAATTGGCATCGTGCAAATCGTTGGAGACTTGGATGTGTAGCTTCGGGTCCTCGCTTTTGGAAGAGGCCTCGGGACCCGATGAAGCCATGTACCCAAGGGCCCGCAACTTCTCCACGCTCTGAGGATCGAGCAATGTACTGGCCGTTTGCGGCGCATTAGCGCCCACACGTTTTCCAAATCGATCCAGTAGTATCGCCATGCGCACTGTCGCCAGCTTATTTTTTTCGTACAAATTAAGCTTGTCGCCGGGGTCCTGGAGTTGGTCGTACAGTTCCGGTTGCGGAGCTTTAACGAACAGGAAGTTTCCTGTTCGCAAGGCTTCCAACGGACTCCAGCCGAACGCACGATGGGGATACTCATTTTCGGCAAAGGAAAGTCGATCGGGCACATCCTTCGTGCCGATCAGCGGAATCAAAGATTGTCCTTGCACGGCCGCGGGTATGGGGGCTTGTATCGCGGCCAAGAGGGTCGGAGCTACGTCTGCGAGGTTTGCGCGCGCCGATACTCTTTGTTTCGCAAACTTTGCATTCGGAAATTTGATGAGCAGGGGCACACGGATTGTTGAGTCATAGAGGAAAACGCCGTGGGTATCTTCGCCGTGCTCGCCGAGTGATTCCCCGTGGTCGCTCATGACCGCGATCAACGCATTATCGTAGATCCCTGCACTGCGTAAACCGGCCAACAGTTTCCCGAAAGTGGCGTCGACGTATGCTATGCAGCCGTCGTAAGGCGCGTTCGCGAAGCGCTCTTTGAATGGCGACGGCGGATCATATGGGTCATGGGCGTCCCAAATATGAACCCACAAGAACACCGGACCTTGGCGGTTCTTCTGCAACCAGGCGAGGGCGCGCGTCACGGTTTCGTCCCCACGGCGCTGGATGGAGCCGATGCGGCTCTCACCCCGCTTTCCGCGATGGAAACCTGCGTCATAGGCATCGAACCCACGTTCAAAGCCCGGCGCCAAACCGCTTTGGGGGTCGAGGATGATGGAACTGACAAAGGCGGCGGTACGATAACCATGGGCGCGGAAGATAGCCGGCAGGTACGGTGCAGATTCCGGCAAACGGATGCCGAAATCGCGTACGCCGTGGAACCGAGGGTATGTGCCAGTAAGGATTGTGGCGTGGGAGACCGGCGTCAACGGTGCTTGGGAGTAGGAGTGTTCAAACACGACCCCTTGGCGAGCCATGGCGTCCAATTGTGGTGTGAGACCTCGCGTAGAGCCGAGAAAGCCCATGCGGTCTGCGCGGACGGTGTCAATGGTGATCAGGACGACGCTTGGAGGATCGGCTGCGGCCGCGAGGGACGGTAAGAAAGCAAAAATACACAAGATCCAGACAGGCCGCATAGGGGAAAAGGGAGCCTGATTTTATCAGACTCCCCTGAAAGCTGCTTGCTTGTTAGAACTTATTAGAAAAGAAGTTTCAGCCCAAATTGCATGACTCGAGGTGAGCCCTGCGCCACGCCAGGGTTGAGCCCATCCGGCGTCGTGCTAACCGTTGCGAAACTGCCGGAAGAAAGCTTCGCGCTGGTCGGC
>JAUTXJ010000057.1 GCA_030838075.1 Acidobacteriaceae bacterium | reverse complement strand
TGAATTTCAAACGGTTTATCCGCAGGAAAAACGAAGAGGATCTGTGGAGTGCTTATCGCCGGACGTTTGGCATAACCAAGGTTTCGGAAGCCGGCGACCTAGACGGCATTAAGGACATTGGAAGTGGACGACTTTTTATCGTGAAGCCCTACGCGCTCGCTCGATATGACAGACAAAGTGGACAAGACCCGAAGTTCCCACTCACCGGTGGAGTTGACGTTAAGTATGGCCTCAGCTCAAATCTGATTTTGAATCTCACCGGTAATACGGATTTCGCCGATGCCGAAGTTGATCTTCAACCATTTAACATCACACCATTCAAGATTTTCATTCCCGAAAAGCGCCAATTCTTCCTGGAAAATGCAGGCATATTCAACTTTAACCTTGGTGACGGGGACCAGTTGTTTTTTAGCCGGCAAATCGGCATAGACCCGGTTACCGGGCAGCAGGTGCCTATCAACGGCGGAGCCAGACTGACTGGAACGTTTGGCCGGACGGAATTAGGATTTATGGATGTGGATACTCGTTCCAGTGGTCCCAACCCGTATGGCAATTACCTTGTGGCACGCCTGAAAGAGTCTTTATGGGCCGGTTCCTATGTTGGGGTGATGGGGATCGATAAAAGATCGGGCAATCTTCAGGATACTTTTAATCAAACGGGCGGCCTCGACACGCGTCTCATCTTTTTCAAAGATTGGTTTGTGGACGCGCACTTGTCGGGAACGCGATCGCCGGGCAATCCTGGCGGCGCCAGCGACCTCGGAGCAACTTTAACTTATCGGTCGAACTGGCTCGACGGAGTATTCGAGCGGAGAAAAACCGGCCTCAACTTCAATCCCGAAGTGGGATTCGTCCAGAGAGTGGATTCGGACGAGACTTACGGAGACCTTACGTTTAAGATCAGACCGAAAACCGCGGGCATCCGCGAATTACAATTCGAGGGGTTTCTTTTGCACGCGCCGGATACCCACGGCGGGGTCTCGACGCAGGAATGGCAAAACACGTTTCGCGCCGATTTCAACAACGGCGCTTATACTGACGACGACCTCGTGGATGTATTCACGCAGCAAATCACAAGCCCATTTCACATTTATAAAGGCGTGTTTATCCCGAACGGCGTCTATAATTTCACGCGTCACCAGTTCACCTACGGCTCGGGACAGGACCGCAGATTTACCTACAACTTCTTCGAACGTTTTGGCGGCTACTACGGAGGATCGCTGAATGAATTTCGCGTGCGCGCGAATTATCGGCCCAGCCGTAAGTTTTCGGTCTCCGTTTCTGAAACCTGGGATCGTTTTCGATTGCCCGTGGCTAACGGAAATTTTTCAGTCGTCCTGGCAAGCTTGCAAGGCAACTATTCCTTCAGTCGATTCCTGACCTTTACTAGTCTCATTCAGATGGACACTTCCAATACTCAGGCCGTCAGCGCCAATTTGCGTCTGCGATATAATTACCGCCCCGACAGCGACCTCTACATCATTTACAACGTCGGAACCCAGTTCGCCAGCATTGCCCCGGCGAACCCGCCTCAAGTTCGGGAAACACGCTTTGCCGTGAAGTTCACCTACTCCTTTTTTCCGTGAACTGACCTACATACGCTGCTAGAAAAGGGCGAGGTTGTATTGGTCAAGACGGGTCCTTTGCAGTTTTAGAGGGCGAAACTAGCTCGTCCACTCATTCCGCCGTTGGCTTTCCTTTAAGCGCGCGGTGTGGTTGTATTCGACTTCCCGACGCTTCACTCTTCGAGCCAGGTCTCTCTTGTGCCGAATGTGTTTTACTCGATTGAACTCCTCACAATCCATCGTATGGCTGCGTTCCACCTTGCCGTTTACTTCCGGGCAACAAGCTGATGGCTAACTTTGGGACTAAATCGTAGTAACCCATGCTGCACAGAGGCCAGGCGTCGCGACCCCTGCATCACGAAGAATGAAGCACTTTTTACTCCCGCACCCGCCCGCAACAGGCCAAATCCTGACATTCAAGCCTTGTTAGCGGGCAGGTCATACTTCACAGAGGCAGAATGAAATTTCTGTGGCCCGCCAGACGCAGCCGACTTTGCGAACCAGAAATGATAAATTCGCGCTGCAGATAAAATTGTCACGTTTCGTGTCTCGCGGCTTCTAGGCGTACCATTCCCTTACCGTCCCTGTGAGCGCCTTATGGCAATCAATTCTCGTGAGCCTCCCGTCGAGTGTATGTTTCGAGAGGTCATAGGTCGCAAAAAAGTGTACCCGTTGGCGACCTATGAAAAAAACTAAAGTACGACGGCCCGAGTGGTCACGCCGGATCCTTGCACTCCGCGGAGTTTTGCAACTTACCCAGGCAGCGTTTGCGTCGCGCTTGCATTATTCCGCGATGGCGTTGTCCCGCTGGGAGCGTGGCACTCACGAGCCGACTGCGCAGTCTTACATTCAACTGGGGAATGTGGCCGGGGAACCGCAATGCTGGTGGTTTTGGGAGCGCGCGGGGTTCAGCAGCACGGACCTTTCTCGCATGTTCGATGAAGGAAACGTCAGGCTGCGCAATGAGCAACTTCCGGAATTGGAAATTATAACTGCGGGTTCCAGAAAAAATCTCAAACTGCCAGTGCGCTCCCGTCTTGTGGTAGTTCCCATGTTGGTCGCTCACGCCGCCACCCACGGCCTCCAAGGCGACGACGTAATAGATATGGACACTGCACCGGTCGGTGATTTGATTGCTGCTCCAGAGGCGTGGTGTCCCAACCCGGGTCAAACCACCTGTCTAACCGTACGTGGCTCTGCGATGGCCCCGCTGATCAACGAAGGCGATATTGTCGCCGTCGATTGCGCGCAGACGGATCCCAAACAATTGAGCGGTAAAATCGTTGTGACCTGGCAACCGCAACGTGGCCTGATGCTCTCGCGATTCCTGCTGGTGAATGGTGCGCAGATGTTAGAGTCCGAGGACCTCTCGTACCAGCCTGTCCCGCGCCTGAAAAACCGTAATTGGAGAATCGTTGGTCGCGTGCTGTGGTGGATTCGAAAAGCCACTTGATTTCGCGAATGGTCTACGCCGCCGTGCTTATGTACGGCCTGCTTATTTGCTTTGATTGCCGAGCGCGACGTCCCGGAGGGATAGCCAAAACTCAAAGCAGTTTCACCTGTTGTTTATCTCAAGGTTGATACTACTTCACGAATTCCACCATGAATGTCTTCCGGCAATTGCGGGCACCGCAGCGGCAAGGAACGCCTCGCAATTTTATCGGATATTTGTAATCTGTGGTCAACTCTTCGCCAGACCGGATCTTTCGACGGCTGCGGAAAAACAGGTGGCCCGCCCTTCGTTTTGGCTTCAAGTTGGCTCGCAACTATGGTTGACGTACTCGGCGCCACTTCCGCCGATTCTTCCGTCAACTGCATAGCCGCGTTTCAAATTAGCTATATAAATCGATTTTTCAAACGGAACTCGAGACGCCTTTGCCCAACTCATCCGTCTGCCGGTGTACTCAATCACTATCCGGTCGGCCGGAATGTCCTCCAAGGCATACACACCAAAGCGGTGAATTCCGGAAAAGCCGTGCGCAAACGGTAGCGCGCATATTTTGACTTGATGCGGGGTAAGGTCCGGTGTTTCTTGTTCATGGCCTTGCGACTCGCGGTCGAATCATGCTGATCCGCCCGTTAGCTCACGATATTGCGCAGGTTCTTGCGGCATTTTCTCGTGCCGCACGCGCAGGGAACCTCCCCGGCAGCCGCTAGTGATTCTTAGCGTGAGCCTGGATAACGATGAGCAGAAGTGGAAGGAAGACGTCGGCCAAAACGAAATGACCTGGCTGCAATACCGTGATGGCGGTTTCACCGGGCCGATAGCGACGATCTTCGGGGTGAAGTCGATTCCGCACACTTATACGATTGACGCGGACGGCGTCCTGCATGGGCGACTCCTCGGTGGAAGGCAAGCTAAGGAAACTGCTGGAGCGCGCCCGGGAACTGCAGTCACAAGAAAAAGCTACTGCCCCGCTCGCCGACACCGCCGCCAGGCGCTGATGCCACAAACTATGTTGCCCAGTTAACTTCACGGTCTTGGAGGAGTCGGTGCTTTGGCTGTAACGGCACGCTTGCGGACATATGGGCGCAACGAGAACACCGGAGCGGAGTCCCCTACCGACGCTTTGAACTCGAGGATCTTTTGCGATAACAGTCTTCGTAGCACTGCCGCGGAGAACCGCCCAAGCTGTCTAAAACGGAACATTTCGTGACTCGATGCCTTGGTATGGTAATTCCATGAAGACGAGCGATCTAACCTCCAAACAGAAGCTTTTCGTTCCCTGCCCTGTCTGTGCCGCAGGTGCTGGCGAGCAGTGCAAGATGTACTCAGGTTTCGGACGGCGCAACGAAGCACATTCCGAGCGCAAATTTTCTGCTATACAAGCGATAGAACACGACTGTGGCGGGGTTACACCAATTGAACGAACCAGAGGTGGAGCGTCATCAAGCAGTTTTTAAAGTGCTGTGAGTGAAGTGTGCCAGATTGAACGGTGGTTCATCTCCACTCATGAGAGCATGCAACATGGTTAAGAGGCGTAAGTCGGCCAAATCCATTCTTGCCTCATTGAACATTGAGATGTGGCAGCCGCACATCACCGCGTCAGCTCTAGCGGCGATGCACAAAGGACCACGTAAGTTGGTCGCCGTAGACTCATTTCACGGTCACGCCTGTACCAAATGTCACTGCAGATTCCCCGAGACCAAACCCCATATACCTAAGGAGTTGTCTCTGGCCCAAAGACGCCGGCTGTATTCGATGCACCGCGATCAAGAATTCGCTGCGCACCGCTGTTCGAAATGACTTTGAATTTGAGCTGAGTGACCGGACATCCTGTCATTGATACGATTGCACCACGGGTTGAGCGCTAACTCAGCAGGAAAATGGGCCGCAGTTTCGCCTTAAGCAGCCGGCTCAGTATCCCACACCGATCAGCTCTAATTGCGTCTGCATTAGCAAATCACTTCGAAGCCGCGATTCATATCTCACCAGGATTCTCGTTCCCTCACGACTTACCAACAGCCATAAACCTTGGGCACATCCGGTGGTTGTCAAGGGGTTGAAGGCGGTGGTGATATCCGCTGTCCCAGGTGCAGCCAGGTCTCCGAGTTTCATCCTAAGCAGTTCCGCGCGACTATAACCAACGACCCTGCAAAATTCGTCCGAGACTTCCACATAGCTGTTGTTCTCGCTGATCAGGATCATGCATGCCGGGGAAGCGGTTTTCAGGTAGGACAAGGGCTCCCGCTCCTTAGTGGCCGCAGTAGTCATCGAAGCGGGATAAGCGGCTCTACAAGCCGCGGTACGGGAAGGTGTATAGCGAGGGGTTCTGGTGGGCATGAACGGGGCACCTAACCCGATGAGACATCTTGCTCGGCCGAAAGTATATGGTACGAATCATTAAAATTAGTAAATCATACGAGCACGTGCTGTCCGGTTCGTCCACTTTGAAGGGGTAGAGTGTATGGGCGCAGCGCTGCGGGGCAAGACTCTAAATTTACAATTTGTAGTGCTCTTCCAGTTGACGAGAAGAAATGTTAATGCAAACACAGCTCTCTTAGAACTTCTTCAGAAACGCAGTTACGCTCGACTGGTTGGTTTCTTTGTTGGCCGCGCAGATGCCAATCGCTTCCAGCACTTGGCTGAGATTTCGCGGACCGCCCGCATACTTAGTGGATCGGTCCTTAAAGAACGCTTCTACATCTGCCACATGTTGGGTGTCGCAGTAATGGCGCGCGACATAGGGAAGAAAGGCGCCAGTGTCTGTCGGCAGTTTTTCGACGAGGCTGTCCCAATTTTGTTTCACAAAGGCGTAAGCAACGTCTCGAGTCTGAGGAGTGGATGACGCTGCGAAAAGAATCCCGATGGATTCACGGCTGTCAAACTCGTCCGTCAATATGATGGCAAATGCCCCCTTCGCGATAGCTGGGTCACGGAAAGAGCCCATTGCGGTGAACAGGTGATATCTCAAAAATTCATTTGTCTCTTTTTTTACCTGACTACGGAGGCGCTGGAACAACGCCTGGTCCCCGTGTCGCGCGGCGCTTTTAAGTATGACCTCTACCATGTCCGGATCTGCGGCTTGGTGGTCCTCAAGCCACGCTTGGGTGAGTTTTTTCCCTTGATCGATGAACTCGGCGTCTTCCGCTTGGTCGGCCATCACGCTGAAAAGCCGAGGCCTCAGCTGGCGATCATCGTCATTCTCGCCTTGCTTCGCTTTCCATCCCAACTGTTGAGCCCGTTGTTTGTACAAACTACTCATATAGCGTCGGTAATTGGGCTTCAGTTCTTCGGGCACAAGGTGGTCATCGAGGTTTCCGACGACGTCGAGCGTCTTAATCACCACATCGCGGTTAGGATCACTGACGAAGTTTGGAACGAGACCCATGGCGTCGCCCAACGGTAGATATCCTTGAGTGAGAGCAGCAACGTCACCGATGAAGCTCACGCGTTCCGGAGTCGAAAGGTTATTTTCGCGCTGCGACAGAGAATTCAGAACAGGGCTCTGATACAAAACCCGATAGTATCCGGCGGCATCAGCATTTGCATAAACCCAGGCCGGGCAACTGTTACTCTCGGCCAAATCCACGGCAGCGGTGGCCTCCGTCATCAACGTGCAAGACCGGCGGGATTCGGATCCTACTGGATATCTAAAGCAGATGGGAATATTCCAAGTCTGCTTGGATGAGCCTTGAGTGCCGTGTGGCAGAAAGCGCTCTTGAGAGAGTTGCATTTTCGATTTGCCAGTACCACATTGAATCTGCACCGTCACCAGTGGCACTCCCGGCTGGTCCAAAAATGTTGAGAATGCCCGGCCAATGGCTTGGTCACCACCCCCGATTGACTCCAAGAACTGCGCCGAAGTCGCGTTGGACCAAGCGTACTTGTGCAGATATTGCCGAATTCGCTCCTGGAACTTTTCCGGACCGACATAGGATTCGAACATATTTAAGAGCGCGGAACCCTTATTGTAGGTAATGTCGTCGAAAGCGTTTGCGATGTCGTCATCCGAAAGGATCGGCTGTCGGACTTTTCGCGAGCTAACTAACGCGTCGGTAGTCATTGCGTCTTGATAGCTATTCAATTCATTTAGCCCCATTTTCCATTCTGGACGGTATTGGTTAACAATTTTGTTGGCCATCCACGAAGCGAAACCCTCATTCAACCAGATGTCATCCCACCAGGCCGTCGTAACGAGATCGCCAAACCATTGATGCGCCAGTTCGTGGGCAATCACGCTGGTAGATAGAGTTTTCCACTGCAGCGTCATCTCTTCCGGTTTCGCCAAAATGATCCCGGATCCGTAAGTGACTAAGCCCGGGTGTTCCATCGCGTAACCCGCCAAAGGAATCGCAACCTCGTCGAGCTTTTCATAGGGATATGGAATCCCGAAATACTTCTCCAACAGATTCACAATGTCAGGAGTATCGGCGGCTGTATATTTAGCGTCCGGAATATGACCTTTGGGTGTGATGATCCGTATTTCCGTATTGTTGGCGCCCGCGTGGCCTGCGGGAATGATATCCATGGGGCCAACCGCCAGCGCTACGAGATAACTTGGCAATGGTTTGGTCTGTGCGAACTGCACCGTCTTCAGTCCATCAGTGCCGTTTTTTTCTGAGAGCACTGGCGTGTTTGAGAAGGCGCCATCATCTTTGGGAACATGCAATGTCAGTTGCCACGGAACTTTAAAAGAAGGTTCGTCGAAACACGGGAATGCCTGTCGGGCCGCTATATTTTCAAACTGCGAGTAGATGTACCAGTGATCCCCGTCTTTGACCTGAAAAATCCCCTGCATGTCCTTCCTGCTGATCTCACCTTCGTATTCGGCATGAAACTTCGCCGGACCGGTAGGGATGGTGCTGTCAAAAGAAAAACCAATCAAATCTTTTGGCTCGAAAATAATCTTCGCAGGAAATACTTTCCCCTCTTTGCTCAGTGTGGCGCTTTTCACTTTAAGTTTTTCTGCGTTAAGCCATAACACCGAGCTTTCCTCTTTGTAATTAAGATCGATATCAACCGTTCCAGTGAAGGTGTCCTTATCGGGGATCACCGTCAGCTCGATACTGTAGCGGACCGGAACAATTGAGGTAGGCAACCGAAACGCTGGCGGCTGATTTTGCCCGAAGCACGCAATTGGGAAAATGAAGAAAGCTATTATTCGACTGAAGTATTTCATCAGGATCCTTTCAGGTCGATTGTGTAGGGGTTGTGTGCCCAAACTAAGTCAACAAAACCCCGTCTGTCAAGGTTAGTCAGGAGCGAGACGATTTGCAGGGTCTAAACGGAAAGGAAGAGCAGGTTGCGCTCTTTTCCGGCCTAGCGTCGGTTTCCGATTCATAAACAACAATGCGCTGCCACTGTCGCCAGAAACCGCCAGAAACCGATTGTTAGAGCTGGTTGTTGGCGGATTCTGCCAGGCGCGTGAGTGCGGTGAGAGCGCTTTGAGTTACCGCGGTTTCGCTTTCGGAGCCTTTGAATTTGCGGGCGCCGGAGCCGTTTGGTGCGGGCATCAGCAGGGTGTTGGTGAAACCGAGAATTTCGTTGATCATCTCGGGCATAAGAGTATGCAGCGCCGCGGCAAACTTAGTGGTGGCGCCCAGCATTAATTCCGGGTCGCCGTGAATGCAGGCGTCGACAATTTTTTTCGCGGCGGTCTCGGCGCTGACGGAAACGCCGGGAAGGGAATCGCTTACCGTAAACCAGGAATATTCTTTTTCATTCTGGCCGGTAAAGTCGGCATTGCGGGGGCTGCCAGTGCGCATCAGGCCGGGGCAAACGGTGGTGACGCGGATGCCGTCTTTGGCCAGTTCCATGCGCAAACCTTCGCTGAGGCCCACGAGAGCAAATTTGCTGGCGGAATAGGGCAGCAAATGCGGCACAGCAATCTTTCCACCTAGCGAAGCAATGTTGACGATACGGCCCAACCCGCGCTGCTTCATGCCGGGCATGACCGCGAAGGTGGCGTACAGCGGCCCCCAAAAATTTGTGTTCATGGCGTCTTCAAAAGTATCGACGGACTGATTTTCGATGGGACCGACGATGATGGTGCCGGCGTTGTTGACCAAAACATCGACGGGACCCAGCATTGTTTCGACTTGCATGGCCATAGTCTCGACGTTCTCGCGGACGGTTACGTCGCAGGTTACCGCCAAAAAGTTTTCCCCCATCCACGCAAACTCGTCGACCACGTGTTCGAGTTCGGATTGATCGCGCGCGCAAATGGCGATGCGTGCCCCGTGCCTCGCGAATTCGCGGGCCAGGACCAGCCCCAGGCCCCGTGAAGCGCCGGTAATCAATACAACTCTGTCAGTGAGATCGAAAGCGCGTGCGCGCCTGGCATGTTGCTTCGCAAGTAAAAATCCAGCCGCGGCCAGTGTTCCAATGCCGACCAGATTCTTTGTGTTTTGTTTCATGTGATCCTCAATACAAATGATAGAGAGACATCGGGAAAGGTCTATCGGGTAGGACCAGTACTTCGACCGATTGCTATTAATTTGCGGCCGGGCGCGGGGAGGCGTGTAGCAGTGGGGCGTGCGCGGGCTCCGGTTGCGAAAGTACAGCCGAGGGGCGATTTTTGTGCCGCTTGTGGTCGATGGCGGCGCCGATGAAGGCGGCGAAGAGCGGATGCGGCTCGAGAGGCTTGGATTTGAATTCGGGGTGGAATTGGCAACCGAGGAACCAAGGGTGATCGGGGGCTTCGATAATTTCGACGTAGTTTTCGTCGGGTGTGCGGCCGGTGATACGCAAGCCGGCGCTGAGTAAGGTTTTTTCGTAGTCGCGATTAAATTCGTAGCGATGGCGGTGACGCTCGCTGATTTCTGTTTTGCCGTACGCCTGATGGGCGAAGGAGCCGGGCTCCAGCTTGCAGGGCCAGGCGCCGAGACGCATGGTGCCGCCCATTTCGTCGACGCCGAGGAGTTCGCGCAATTTGTAAATTACGCGGTGCGGAGTTTGTGGGTCGAATTCGGTACTGTCGGCCTGTTTGAGGCCAGCCATGTCGCGGGCGTATTCAATGGTGGCGCATTGCATGCCCAGACAAATTCCGAAAAACGGAACTTTGTTTTCGCGCGCGTATTGAATGGTGTGCACCATTCCCTGAATGCCACGCTTGCCGAATCCGCCGGGAACCAGGATGCCATCGTAGCCGCGCAAGCGTGAGGCGGCGGTTTCGGGCGAGTCGATTTCTTCCGCTTCAATCCATTCGAGAACGGTCTTCTGCTGGTGCGCCAAGCCGCCGTGGAGTAATGCTTCGCGCAAGCTCTTGTAAGCATCTTCCAGCTGCACATATTTTCCGACTACTGCGATACGCACTTCGCCGGCGGGATGATGCAAGCGGTGCACGAGGTCGAGCCACGGCTGCATGTTGGCCGGTTTTTCTACAAGTTTGAGGTGGCGAAGAATTTGTATGTCCAGACCTTCTCTGGCTAGTTCAACGGGCACGGCGTAGATAGTGTCGACGTCCTGCATGGAAATTACGCAGGATTCGGCGACGTTGCAGAACAGCGCGATTTTCTTCTTTAACTCTTCGGGAATGTGGCGGTCGCTGCGGCACAGCAAAACGTCGGGCTGAATGCCAATGCCAAGCATTTCCTTGACGCTGTGTTGGGTGGGCTTGGTTTTCAGCTCGCCGGCGGCCGCTATGTACGGAACGAGAGTCACGTGAACAAACAAAGTATTTTCGGCGCCGAGCTCGAGGCGCATCTGGCGAATGGCTTCGAGGAAGGGCAGGGACTCGATGTCGCCAACGGTGCCGCCAATTTCGACGATGACCACGTCCACGCCTTCGGAAACTTTTCTGATGGTGGCTTTGATTTCGTCGGTGACGTGGGGGATGACCTGCACGGTTTTACCAAGGTAATCACCGCGGCGTTCCTTGGTGAGGATGGTTTCGTAGATGCGGCCGGTGGTCCAGTTATTGTCGCGGGAAAGCTTGGCGTGAGTGAAGCGCTCGTAGTGGCCGAGATCAAGATCGGTTTCCGCGCCATCTTCGGTGACAAAGACTTCTCCGTGCTGAAAAGGGCTCATGGTGCCGGGATCAACGTTCAGGTACGGATCGCACTTTTGTAGGGTGACTTTGAAGCCGCGACTTTCGAGGAGACAGCCGATGGAGGAGGCAGCTACGCCTTTTCCCAGTGAGGAAACAACACCGCCAGTAACAAAAATATAATTTGGCGCCATCCGTGATGGACCGCGAACTGAATCGCGGACTTATCCGCCCTCCGCAGGTGACGTACAAGGAATTATGGATGCTGCGGGAAAAAGAGTCAAACGGGAAGATTCGGTGAAAATCGAAT
>JAUTXJ010000018.1 GCA_030838075.1 Acidobacteriaceae bacterium | reverse complement strand
CCGGGAATTTCTATCAAACTGACGATCAAGTGAATTTTGGAGGCCACAACAACCGATTCGCGTATTACGGCAGCGTTAGCGGCAATCGCACAAATCTAGGTTTGCAGACTCCTACGAGTGCCGTTATTCATGATGCGGCGAATGGCGTCGGCGGATTTACTTCGCTGATCTACAACGCAGACTCTCAAGACCAATTGCGGCTGGTCGCACAGATCCGACGCGATTACTACCAGGTGCCGTTCGATCCAAACGATCCAAACACCCAAGGTACGTTTCTTCACGACGTGAACCGTGAGACCGATTCCTTTGTGACTTTTTCTTGGGTACGTACGTTTAGCCCAGGATTGATGCTCACGGTTTCACCCTTCTATCACTTCAACCGCGCAGATTACGAAAGCAGTCCATCGGATCTGCCGAGTTCCGCAACGGAAAAACGGTCTTCCAAGTACGAGGGTGGTCAGGTGACGATGTCTTGGGTCAAGGATCGTAACAACCTGCGAGCGGGGATTTATGGTTTTGCGCAGCAGGACGACCAGTTGTTTGGATTGATCTTCAATGACAACAGCTCACCTAACCTGAACCCGCCTGATGTCGAAACACCTGTTGGCAGCCTGGTTGCGGTTTACGCGGAAGACCAACTAAAAGCGACTTCCTGGCTCACCCTGAATGCCGGTCTTCGCCAAACACATTTTTCCGGAGGTGTGGTTGAAAATGCGACTAGCCCGCGCGTTGGGGCTTCCGTACGAATCCCGAAACTGAATTGGGTCTTTCGCGGCTTCTACGGCCACTTCTATCAAGCGCCGCCGCTTCTCACCGCATCCGGACCGCTTCTGCAATTCGTTACTAACCAGACCCTCGGATTCGTCCCTCTCCACGGTGAGCGGGACGAAGAGCACCAGTTTGGTGTCACCATTCCGTTTCGTGGATGGACGCTCGACGCTGACAATTTTCTGACGCGCGCGAATAACTTCTTCGATCACAACAATCTGAATAACTCCGACATTTTCTTTCCCGTCACGATCCAGGGCGCCCGCATCAACGGATGGGAGCTCACGCTGCGCTCGCCCCGCATTCGCAATCGGGCCCAACTTTATTTGACCTACTCCAATCAGCTTGCCCTTGGATTCGGCAATATCAACGGCGGTCTGACAGATTTCTCGTTTGGTGATGGATTTGGACTGCTGGATCACGATCAACGGAACACTTTGCACATCGGAGGACAATATACGTTGCCGTGGCACTCCTACGCCTCAACCGACGTCTATTACGCGTCGGGGTTTACGAATGGCGATCCAGCGATTCCCGGCGACCATCTCCAGCCGCACACGACGTTCGACCTCTCCATCGGCAAGAATTTTGGCGAGAGGGTTTCCGTAAATGTTCAGGGTATCAACGTGGCAAACCGCCGCGTTCTACTGGATAACAGCTTCACCTTTGGCGGAACGCACTTTCTGAATCCCCGGGAAATTCTTGTCCAAGTTCGCTACCGGTTTCATTACTGACGGTAGCGCGTTGCCGTGGCGGCCGCTTGAGATTCTCCATCGACAGGCGTGCTGCCACGGCAGTCAAATGAGGGAAGTCACATGAATTTTTTGACCTCGCGCGTCGGCTACATTTGTGACGACGAAATAAAGTCATCAATGGAAAATTTTATAGATTTATAAACAGGACGGCTGGGGCGAGGGCGCTAAATTCGTCTTGGCGCAGCTATTCGTGATGGCGTCAAACGCGGCATCGCTGGCGCGGCGGACGACCGGATGGCAGGACCGGTGGAAGCACGCACTATAAATTCTGGATCGATGGCGATCTCTGCAACGTATTCCGCGGTGCCCTCGATCTGGTCTATCACCGTTTTCGCAGCGAGTTGTCCCATGCGTTGCAGCGGCTGGCGCACGGTGGTAAGTCCCGGGCTATTGAAAGCCGCGCTAGGAATATCATCGAAGCCAACTACGGAGACGTCATCCGGAACCCGCAAACCGGCTTCCTGAAACGCCCAGATCGCGCCTATAGCGGAAATATCATTGTAAGCAAGTAAAGCCGTGAAGGGCTTTTTGCGATCGAGCAGCTGTTTGGCGAACGGATAGCCCAGCCGCGGAGTCGAGTCGACGCTGTCGATTTGAATAACCAAATTGGGGTCGATGCGCAGACCAAAATCAGCGGCTACATCGCAGATCGCTTTCCAGCGATGAGCGGCGTCGGAACTGACGACCGCGCCTTTCAGGAAAGCAATGTCTCGATGGCCAAGTTCCCGAAGATGGGACAACGCTAGCTTAGCTGCCAGATGATGGTCGAGGACTATGTTGGTGACCCCGTCCACGCGCTCATGGCCTGAAACCGCGACGGTAGGCAGAGCTAACTTGTCCTTAATAGAAGTATCCAGAGTGATAAAACCCTCGACACCCCGGGACATGAGCATTTGTGCGTAAGTATGGAGCAGCTTTTGGTCGTGACGGTGAATTACGGTGAGAAAGAAAAAATTATGCTTGCGAAGATATTCTTCGATGCCGCTGATGATCATGGCGCCGTAAGCGTCGCCAATCTCTTCCGCTATAACACCAATGGTGTAAGTGCGCTGCAAGCGTAGGGAGCGCGCAAAATAGTTTGGGCGATAATTCAACTCTTTAGCGGCGGCCAGGATGCGCTGCTTGGTTCTCTCCGGGATCGAGCGCGCGGCAGCCGAATTATTGAGCGCTGCGGAAACTGTACCCGGCGTCAGATTTAAATGGCTGGCGATGGTTTTCAGCGTTACTTTCCGCTCGGCTTGTCGCTTATTGGTGTTAGTAGGCAACGCGGTCACCCATTTAGTCGCGCAGAACCAGCGCAGGAAAGATACTCTACCTCAAATATTGCCTTTTGCGACCTGATGCACCGATTTCAATGACGGGGCGGTAGATTCAGAATAACATTATTCTCCGACTGAATTGGCTGATATTTACTTCATACTTGTCGTTGGTTCAGACGCGGCCAGAGGAACGACATGGTGCTGTTCTGGCGCTCGTCAACCGTGCTCGGGTTGAGGCCATTCCCGGTGTAGACTCATGGTACTGAGCACGATACGTTCGCAAAATTCTTAGACTACATAGGACTCGCGACCTTTCGTCAATCGTTTGACCATCGTTGCAAGTATTTCGCGAAAACTCTAGCGCTCATCACGCTGACAGCTACAGTAGCTACCGCTGCCAATGCCCAAGGCGGCCATCCTCAACCGCCTTCTCCTCCCGCCGGGGCCAAAGCCACGAAATGCAAGGGCCGCCCGGTTCCGCAACTGGAAGATGTGACCGCGAAAACGGGAATTACCTTCAAACACGCAGCCGACCCTGCCAAGAAATACATCGTGGAATCCATGAGCGGCGGCGTGATCATATTCGACCACGACCGCGACGGCTGGCCGGACATTTATTTCGCGATCGCGCCCACAGTGGAAATGGCCATCAAGGGGCAGAAGACGCGCGGCGCGCTGTACCCCGCGGCATAGACGTGCAGTGAGGCCCGCGGGGGCTGAAAGGAACGGGTGATTCTCTGTTTCATAACAATGGCAACGGAACGTTTACGGATGTATCGAAGACCGCTGGAGTCAGCGATCCTAACGGATATTACGGCATGGGAGTGGTGTGGGTGGATTTCAACAACACCGGTCGTCCGGATATTTACGTCGCGAACGACTCCACTCCGAAATTCCTCTACAAGAATCTTGGCAGTGGAACGTTTAAGGAGATCGGGCTGGAAAGCGGGACAGCTGTAAGCGAAGACGGTTGTGAGCAGGCTTCCATGGGCATTGCCGTTGGTGATTATCTGCATACCGGCAGGCCCTCGATTTATGTGACAAATTTCTCCGACGAAAATAATTCGCTTTACCGCAACGATGGAGACTGGAATTTCACCGACGTCTCCTATCAATCGGGAGCCGCGTTACCTTCTTTGCCGTCGGTGAAGTGGGGCACGGCGTTCGTGGATATCGACAATGATGGATGGCTGGACCTTATTACTGTAAGCGGACATGTTTACCCGCAGGTGGATACTCTGCCTTCCGGCGGAGGTTATCGACAGCCAAAACTTTTGCAGCTCAATCAGAAGGATGGCAGCTTTTGCGACGCCAGCGATCAGGCTGGTCCGGCGCTGCAAGAAAAGCGCGTGTCGCGCGGGCTGGCAGTGGCAGATCTATTCAACGATGGAAACATGGACGTGGTCGTGGGCGATCTGGACGGGGGGCCCATGACTCTAAGAAATCACGGGGTGCCCGGACAACACTGGGCGAGTTTTGAATTGGCCGGTACGAAAAGCAACCGGCTGGCTTTGAACGCGCGAATTAAAATTGTCGCGGGCGGAATGACGCAAACGCAGGAAATTCACAGCGGCGGGAGTTATTTATCGCAAAACGATTTGCGCGTGCATTTCGGATTGGGACCCTCGGAGAAAATTAGCAGCGTTGAAATTCACTGGCCCTCAGGAAAAGTGGAAAATCTCGGAGAGTTGGCAGGCGGATCATTTTTATTCCGTTCTGGAAGGGGCCGGCATCGTGCCCGCACAACGCATACGTCCACCAGCAGTGACGGGCCGCTAGTTCCGCGTTTTCGCTTAGAACGAAAGCATCAATGAGTCGTCAGCCTTTAGCGCGATCCTTGACCTGCTTCGCCAATTTTTCAATTTGATGGGCTTTTTTTACCACACCCACCGACAGCGTGGAATTTGCGTCGGATCTTTCGACTTCCTCCTTTAGTTCACCGATCAATTCGTACAGTTTTTCGACGTCCGCCTTTATTTCAGCTTGATTCTGACGATTCATTTTTTTTGGGTCCGGTGAAGTCTGCTCCGGTCCCTGCAAACCCGGCGGGTAATTTGGATTCGGCGCGTTAGGAGATGGCCTGGGTACTATCGGAGTAGGTGTTGGATGACCTTGAGGAGTGACGGAAGACGCTGTACTCACGAGAATTACCGCGGCTATAGAAATAATCGTTAGGCTGCGACGAGGGTGGAACATAGACACCTCCGGACAACTTGGTTACGCCGGATATTAGCTCCGCAAAATGTCCATGACCAGCGCGGATTTGTAAAACTGATCCAGCGCCGCTCTCAGCGTGCGAAGGAATGCCCGCCGCTAACGCCCGGAGAAGAACAATTTCTCCGGGCCGCAGGTACTCGGGCTTTTACCAGGAAGACTTGCTTACTTGCCGAAAGTGATGACGCCGAAAGTGCCGTCACGGTAGTTGTTGTTGCCGGCAGTGAAGAAGAGTTGATTGGTGTTGCCGTTCGCGCCGCCGCCTTGGCCGAACTGAATGGCCCAGATATCGTCGATCTCGATGGCCTTCCCGCTCGCGTCGCGGAGCGGGCCGAGGAAGGCGCCGCTCTTGGGATTAAAGGCGTTGATGCGCCCGCGGGACGTGTTATTCGTGATGAGAAGCGCATTGCTCATGGGTCCGAAGTCGGAGGGCGCCAGCGCGACGCCCCAAGGCGAGTGGAGAGGGCCGGTCAGCGCGAAGTGAGATAGCAGAACGCCCGCGGGGGTGAAGGAGTCGACAAAACCACTCTGCGCTTTGTCGAGGGCAGTATAGGTGACCCAAACTGTTTCCGAACCAT
>JAUTXJ010000431.1 GCA_030838075.1 Acidobacteriaceae bacterium | reverse complement strand
GCGCTGCTGGATCAGAGCGATCGAATTTATCCTCTGAAGGAATGAGTACTGGTTGTGTTGTCTACCTCCCATGACGATGGTCGCCGCACTGGGTCGCAAGAAGGAGGGATTGCGTTGTCGCAGGCAGAGTGGCATCAGAGCGCAGAACCATTCCGGTTGTTTATTGAGAGTGTGCAGGACTACGCAATTTTCATGCTGGAACCCGATGGCCGGATTGCCACTTGGAATGCCGGAGCCGAACGAGCGAAAGGATACAAATCCTCGGAAATCATCGGGCGGCACTTTTCCCGGTTTTATCAAGAAGAAGATGTTCGTCGTGGCAAACCACAGAAGCTCCTAGCTCTCGCTGAGAAGGATGGCCGCGTAGAGGACGAAGGCTGGCGCGTCCGAAAAGATGGCTCAAAATTTTGGGCCAGCGTAACGATCACGGCAATTCGAGATGCGAGCGGCAAGCTCATCGGCTTCGGAAAAGTCACACGTGACCTGACGGCACATCGCAATGCGGAAATAGCACTACATCGTAGTGAAGAACGTTCACGTTTGTTTATCGAAGCCGTGCAGGACTACGCGATCTTCCTATTGGACCCCGAGGGCCGCGTAATCACTTGGAATACTGGGGCCGAGCGTATCAAGGGTTACAGAGCCTCGGAAATTCTCGGGCAACACTTCTCACGTTTCTATCCTGACGAGGATGTGCGCGGCGGTAAGCCAGCGTGGGAATTGGAAGTCGCAACAAAGGAAGGCCGCTTTGAGGATGAAGGCTGGCGCATTAGGAAAGATGGGTCGAGATTCTGGGCCAACGTGATTATTACTGCCGTGAAAAATAATGCGGGCACTTTGATGGGCTTCACCAAGGTTACGAGGGACGTCACTGAGCGAATGGTTGCGCAAAGATCATTAGAACAGGCGCAGCGGAAATTGCAGGAATCTGAAAAGTCGCTTCGCGCTCTCTCCCTCCATGTGCTACGTGCGCAGGATGAGGAACGGCGTCGAATCGGAAGAGAAATTCATGACAGCTTGGGGCAATATCTGTCCGTGCTGAAAATGAAGCTTGACGCGATGAACGTTACCCCACCCACGCCTGAAGAGACCATCGAATGCGCAAATCTTGCCGAAGAGTGCGTGAAACAGGTTCGCACCCTATCCTATCTTTTGTATCCTCCCATGCTCGAAGAGATGGGCCTTACATCCGCCATTCCGTGGTACTTGGAAGGTTTTTCAAAACGGAGTGGAATCCAGACGGCATTCCACGCTCCACACGATTTCGGACGACTGTCTCGCGATGCTGAATTAGTTCTGTTCAGAGTACTTCAGGAGAGCTTGACGAATGTTCAGAGGCATTCCGGGAGTAAAACTGCAGAGATCAACATGTTTTATGCGAACGATGTGGTCGAATTGCAAGTCATAGACAAAGGAAGAGGAATGCCGACTTCAATACTTGAAGAAGGCAATCAGAACTGGACGGGATCACTTGGGGTTGGTTTGCGGGGAATGAGCGAACGCTTGTGTTCATTGGGTGGCATGCTTCAGATTTTTTCAAATGAGACCGGAACCGAAGTTCGAGCCACTGTGCCTTTGCAAAACCTGCCTCCAGCCACTACGGAGACCATGCACGCTTAAAGAGCCTCACATGACAACACGAATCTTAATTGTTGACGACCATGAAATCGTGCGAGAAGGGCTGAGATCGCATTTGGCAAAAGCGCGCCCGGACTGGGAAATTTGTGGAGAGGCTACGGATGGGCAGCAAGCTATTGAGTTTGCGAGAGAGTTAAAGCCCGACGTGTTGATTCTCGATATTACGATGCCACGCATGAGTGGACTTGAAGCCTCGTCGCGAATGCGAAAACTAGGAATTACTATCCCTATTCTCATCTTTACAACCCATGACTCGGAAAGGTTAGCTACGGAAGTTCGTAACGCTGGAGCGCAAGGGTACGTCCTTAAATCGCAAGCTGTCCGCCATTTAGTGCACGCCATCGATGCGATATTGGCCGGAGGAACTTTTTTCGGCGGACCTCCAAAAACAGAACCTGCGGGAGGCGACAAACCGAACCCGGGAATTGTGTTCTGCTGTGGCTTCGGTTTTGCGACCTAACGCGCAAGTCGAAGCAGATATTTCGGGCCCACGCAGCATTCTACCTCAAAATCGATTTTTCGACGGTTATGGGGCATTTTTCGCTTCGGATGAAAGCCGATCCAACAAAGGCGGCAGCACGTCTTCGCTTAGGTGGCGCTTAAACTGTTCTACAGTCCCAAAATGCCGCTCACACAATGAGCACCCGGTCTGCACGCTTGTGTTCCTTGCTCATGAACGTCGAAAGGTTGCCGTTGAATTTCATTTTGTATTGCGCGCAAAAGATCAGATTCCCCTTGATGTCTAAAGAGTCATGGCATTCAGTTGAGTCGGGAAGAAACTGAAATAAAAAGGCCATCTGTCCTACCGGAGATACTCGCTTAGGGTATCGCGCTGTCTGTCTTCAAAGCAATCTTCAACAATTTGGGCTTCAGTTCGCCGAGGGAAGTTTGCCTTCCTGACTGGCGCTTCTCCGTTTGCCAACGCCAAAGAGAATTTGCGGAACATATCTGTGCTGCGTAGTTCTTCCGACCTTAAAATTGTCGTGGGACGTGGGCACACGCATCGGTATAAACATGCGCCCGAACTCCGGAGACGCAAACCTTAATGGCAATCAGAGTGTTAATTGCAGACGATAGCGTTGTAATGCGTGACGCAATCGCTAGGACGCTCAAAGCCGACTCTGCTCTTGAAGTCGTTGGTGAAGCAGCGAGCTTCGCGGAAACACTTAAACAAGCCAGCACTCTGAACCCTGACATTGTTTTGCTGGACTTGCACATGCCGGATGAGCACCGTTATTCCCCGGAAATTGTGAAGGGGCCGCTGCTTGAAAACAGCGGATGTATTCTCGCTATATCTGTTTGGAACGATGAGGACGCTAAGGCATTGGCTAGAAATATCGGAGCGGTGGCGCTATTGGACAAAGCCCATTTGTTCTCCAACCTGATTTCTTCAATTAAAATGTACTGCATGAAGGACTGACGTAGAGAAGCGGTTTTTCAATCGCGAACGCAACCACGGCGTCAATCTACTGACGACGATAATAGTTTGATTATTAACCGGGCAGATGATCACCGAAACCCGGCACCTATCCAAAATGGAACAGCTTGCGCGATTGGAATCTGATTATCCTATTTCGATGAAGAAAAGCGAACTAACGAACAAACAGAAACTATTGGTACCCTGTCCGATCTGCCGTGCCGCCATCGGCGTGCATTGTAAGCTGTATTCGGGTCTCGGGCGGCGCAAGGAGCCGCACTCGGAGCGGAAATATCAGGCGATCCAAGCCCTCGAACAAGTTCATGGCCCCCGCGGTCGCCACTCAGGCGTGGCATCCTCTAGTTGCAGAACGTAAACCGGCATCGGCGACTTGCCCAACTTCGTTCTTCAGCGTTGACAAGCCGCGATTATATTAGATAGATTCCTTTCGCACATGGCCCAAGGATGATTTCGCCGAAATACAACGCAAGCTTGAGGCGATTACTTCAGAACTAAAGACCGTGACGGACCCAGACCGCAGAAGAACACTTCGCGAAATGAGTCGATTGGTCGCAGAAGCCGAGCGAATCAGCAGCCAACCACCAAAAATGAATCATAAGCCCGGCCAGCCTTGACTAGTCGGAAAAAGAAAAAGAGCGGGACTACTTCTCCCGCTCTCGGTTCAGCTTAGGGGTGATTCGCCGGAAATATATCGACGCGCTAGGCAAACGTCTATACAGCGTTGTCCGGATACGGACACTTGGTACTCCGAACCGACGAATGAAGATACTCGTGGGACTTCGCCAAAATCTTTTTCGGTTTTGTCTCCCCCGTAATTCCTCAAACATAATGCCTGTTAAATCGGTTGCTATTCCTGCTACCGATATGCGCTAGCAGAAATCCAATTACAGCAGCCGCTGCTAATGACCAGCCCGGGTAACGCTTCACGATCTCCTTTACGTCCTCTGCCATAGCGGTCAATTCTATTTCACGAAGGTAGTCCGCTGCCGCCTTAACTTTTTCCGTAGCAGGTCGGGTCACTTCGGACAGTTGGCCAGCAGCATCTCGTCCCAAGTCGGTCAGCTTTTCCTTAGCGTCGGCTGCCGTCTCTGAGACCTGTCTCTTCACGCCAGCGGCTGCGGCTCCCATTGATTCTTGAGACTTTTTCAGTTCGTCCATGTTGTCTCCCGTACCTTATGAATGAATTTATTGACGTAATTCTCGGCGCTCATGGTGCTGTAGGAACTCTCGGGAGCCAATACTGGCTTCGCGGTAATTGCACGGGAATGACACTCCATGATCTCCGGGTTTCGGCTAACTGGTGACCGATGGTCCGGAGGCCAATTTAAGAGCTACACGAATTTTGGGAGTCGTTTACGTAGCCTGCTGGATAGTTTCGCCCAGACTACAATCTACAATTTGCCCTCGCGTCGAGAGGCAAATGGCAGACCGCACGCCCAGATTTCCATTTTTGGCTTCTGCCGAAGTGGCTTCGGACGACTCCGTTGAGGTGACCCGCGTGACGGAGCTTAGCCGTCACGGGTGTTATCTGGAAACTACAAAGCACCGGACAGCGGGAACGCGAGTGATAGTCAAAATAACGAACAAGGATCAGATATTTGAGGCAACGGCTACGGTGCTGTACTCGCGACCAATGATGGGTATGGCGGTCGCTTTTCGAGAAGTAAAGCCACTCTTCAGGTCGATGCTGAAGGACTGGCTACAGGAATCGTTAAACCAGCAGAATCAAAAGCCATCAATAGATAATTTAAAACTGAGTAAGTCGATCCCCTCGGGTCAGAAAATGCGTCGCAGTCCACGAATCCCTTTCATTGCCGTTGCCCAAATCGCTTACGAATCTGACGGCCGCCTTAGTTGTCAGGTTGCCACACTCAGTCTTCATGGCTGCTATGTAGAGACACCGATTACTCTGCCCCCCGGTCGCAAGGTATCGATTAAAATCTTCGCCGAATCGGAGTGGTTCGCCGCTAATGCTAAGATTGTTTATGAGCTTCCAAACTCGGCTATGGGGCTCGCGTTCGAGGACGTATCGCTAAAAAGTGTGGAGATTTTGCGCCAGTGGCTGCTCAAAGCGAGCGGTGGCCCGG
>JAUTXJ010000361.1 GCA_030838075.1 Acidobacteriaceae bacterium | reverse complement strand
CTCCCGGTGATGAAAGCGCCGCCAAAGCGGTGGACTCTGACCTCGACAAAGCCATCGACAAAAATCTCGATGCCGCGCTCGTCAAACGCAAAATGGATAAGGGTGTCCACTACGATGTTAAAAACGGCGTGGTGACACTAAAGGGCGATGCCGGGACGCAAGGTCGTCGCTCTGCCATCGAACAAATCGCTGCTGGCGTTCCCAACGTTAGGCAGGTGGTCAACGAAATGGAAGTCAAGGGACAGAAGGCCACCTCCACGCGTCATTAAATTGTTGAGCGGGAGTGGGCTGTGAGGCTTCGCTCCCGCTTCGAATTTCCAGTCTTCTGTAAGACTTAGCAACGCTTATGGCCGTGCTCGATTTTGTTCCCACGTGTGATATACCAAAGGTGTAGCCCTGACGCCATGAAGCTACCGCTTGACTCCAGCGTCGGAGAAGAATGGTCGAAGATAATCTGGCATTAGCTGCGAACGAGAAAGTTCTGCCGGATAAGCCCGCTCCTGCCGTGTCTCGGATCCCGGTATTTTTGGGCTTCTTTTTCGTTGCTGTCATAGCCATGGCGGCATTCCTCACCCAACGTGGGGTAAGCAACAGCACCAATTGGGTGTTGCACACATATGACGTTCGTGGTGAGCTGCAGAATCTGCAGACCCAGCTAGCGGAAATTCGTACGAGTGCGCTGGCGTACAGTGGGTCCGGAGACGACACGGACCGCCAGCTTTTCAGCCAGCATTCCGATTACATCGCGAAGGCTTGTGAGCGCCTCCGCAAACTAACCGCGGACAATGCAAAGCAGCAAGTGCGTTTGAATGAGCTGGAATCTTTGTTGCAGAATTACGTCGCACAATTGCAGAACGCAATGGAGTCTGGCGGCTCCCCAGGTTCCGCTTCGCCCGCCCGCTCAGCCGCCATTCGCGAACTCGACCCGCAAGAATCACGAGTGGACGGTCTAACACGCCGCATGGATGAAGAGGAAATCAGTCTACTAAGCCATCGGCTGGCTACCTGGAATCGCGAGTTTTGGCGTACGTCGGTTGTTCTTGCACTAGCATTGTTCGCGGCACTCAGCTTTCTTGCATACAATTTTCGATTGCTCAGCCGGGAAATTGTTAGAACGCAGGACCTCGAGCGCTTCCAGCGTGAAAACGTGCGCTCGTCGCGGGCACTCAGCGCACGTATTCTCGATCTTCAGGATGCCGAGCGGCGCAGAATCGCGCGAGAATTGCACGACAGCGTCGGGCAATATCTGGTCGGCCTGAAGATCAATCTGGAGCAGCTACTAACCACTCAGGCGAATTTGTCCGCGAACCACGAAAAGCTATTGGCCGAAACGATAGATCTGACCGAACGTTCCATGGTGGAAGTAAGGACCATTTCACATTTGCTACATCCACCACTCCTGGATGAGGTCGGGCTTGAATCGGCAACGCGTTGGTACGCAGACGGGTTTGCGCAGCGCAGCGCATTAAAGGTGAGCCTGCACCTCGACCACATTACCAACCGTTTGCCAAAAGAGGTGGAGTTGGCATTGTTTCGGGTGCTCCAGGAATCCTTGACCAACGTTCACAGGCACGCGAACGCAAAGTCTATAGAAGTTGTTCTCACCTGCTCAACCGAAAATATAGTGCTTTCCGTGATCGACGATGGTGTTGGAATCGCGCCGGAGGTTTTGACCCGCTTTAGCTCCGGCAGGGCTTCCGGGGTGGGTCTCGCAGGAATGAGAGAGCGTTTGGCGGAACTGGATGGAAGACTGGAAGTCGAGCGGCACTCCCGGGGCACTGCGGTTCGAGCCACAATTCCGGTGGGTGAGTGTGCCAGCAACCCCAAACCTTTGGAAACCAGCGCTGTCTGAAAGCCGGCGTGAGGAGTCCGAGTATTGGATCTATGCGCTATACGCCGCTAGCGGCCGGGTACGGGCGAGCATTTCAAGCCTGCGCCGCGAGCGTGTCCGCGCTCTGAACACACGCGATTTCACCGTCTCTACCGTGATGCCCATAGCACGGGCCAGTTCGCGATTTGTCCAGCCTTCTGCCTTCTGTAGCACGAAGGTATGCCGGAGCGAAGGATTCAGGCATTGCAACGCTTTACTAGCCAGCTCGCGGTTGATGTATTCGCGTTCGTGATTTTGGCGCTGGTCTTCAATCTCCGGATAATTAGCGAACGTTCCACTGTCTTGCCCAGTGTCCGAGGGATTCACAAATCGCTCCGGTTTGTGGCGGCGTAATTTCATGAGCGCTTCGTTGATGGTGATGCGAAACAGCCAGGTTGAAAATTGTGACTGACCCTCGAATCGACCAATGTTGTAATAGGCCTTTACCAATACATTCTGTACGTTGTCCTCAGCGTCTTCGCGGTTTTTCAGCATACGTAGCGACACACCATAAATTTTACCGGAGTGCCTTTGCACCAGTTCGGTGAAGGCTTCGTGATTTCCACGCCGCGCCATCGCAATCAGCTTGTCTTCCGAAGATAACACTTCGTTTTTCATATGGCCGGCTCCTCGCAAACCCCTAAATTCGTGATTCACTCTCGCTCAGGGGGGGACGTAGAAATTGCGAGAGTAGGAACTTCTCCGCTTTTTGCCTGCCGGAGCTCGAACTTCAAGGTAAGGTCCAGCCTTGCAATGAACAATACAGAGGACCTTGTACCTAGCCACTGAGGATTTTGTAGGCTAACAAACCATTGTCGATACTCTTAAAACCAACAGCTTCAGCGCAAAAACGAAAGGGCGGAAACTATCCGCCCTTTCGCCCATTCCAACGTCGCCCAGTACTTCTGTTACTTCTGTAGATGGGGCGATGCTTGTTGTAAGCGGGAATCTAGCTCGCGGGCTTCTTCGGGAGCTTCTCGTTTTCCTTCTTCAACGATCTCCGCAGCGCTTACGCCTTTTCCATACAGCTTCTCGTTGGCTCCGCCATCAGCCCGCAAGGTCGACCCTTCCAGTGATACACCAGCGAACGCTCCGCGAGAGCGAGAATAGCTCAACATCTCCGCTCGCAAGGCTACGTCTGATTCCGCGGAAGCAGTGCGGCCCTTGGGTCCCGCTGCGACGCTGGCGTCGGCACCGAGCTTCACCTTGCTGTGCAGCATGCTATCGAGTCCGCGATCGTTCATCACCAGAATTACGAAGTCGGTCGCTTGTCCGCCGATCTGGAATCCCACGCTGCCGCCTTCCAGCGCCATCATCGCCGGTGCGCCCCAGGGGCCGGAGAAGTCCTTGCCGCGCCGGCAAACCATAACGCCACGGCCATAGCTGCCGCCTACCACGAAGGCAGCCTTGACCACCGAAGGCAGCACCACGACGCAGCGAGCCTTATCCAAAACGTCTTGTGGGATGTTATCCGGAACATCCAGGATCTCTTTCATTACTTTGCCGGCATTCGCCACCCGTTCTTTTTCTTCTTTTTCACTGGCCGGTCTTGCGACTGCCAGCGTTGAAAACGCCAGTAGTCCGGCGATTGCAATTGTCCATTTCTTCATCTGTGTTTCCTCCATTAAATTTTGAATTTTTACTTGCTGCGCCCAAGGGCCAAAACAGCCACACCACTAATCACAGCAATGATGCCAATTACGGGGGGAACCGGTATCGTCTGATGTTCTTCTTTGGTTGCTTGAATCGGACCAATGTCCAGCACCTTCTTGTGCGTGGTGTAAGTGAATCCCTGATACACCAGAGCGATGATGCCAATCACTATCAAGACCACGCCGAACAATGTTCGTCCGTTCATCCACTATCCTTCCGCCAAAGGCCGTATTCGCGGCTGTTCCGAGGTCGTTCGTCACACGTATACCTCGAAGTTAACGTGAGGTTTCCGACGAGCCTGTTACTTGTACGTGATTAGGGCCTAAGGCTCCATACCGATAAACCTTTAGCGCGCGTGGTTGCATCGTGTAGCACTTTGCTGCTGTTTGAGAAGAGCTTAATTCTGTTTGAGACCGCGATGAAAGTACTACAAGAGCGACCCCTCAGTTATAAACCGTTTGCTGTATTTGCGACTTCTGCGCCGTATGGTCTGCTTACCGAGTGCCTTGCAGTTTTGATTAAATCATCAAAGAACTAATAGGGAGGCTTCAATGAACTGGGATCAAATCGAAGGCAAATGGAAGCAATACTCGGGTAAAGCCAAGACCAAGTGGGGCAAGCTTACTGACAACGATATGGCAACATTGAGCGGCAAGAAGGATCAGCTTGTGGGACTAGTGCAGGAACGTTATGGCATTGCCAAAGATGAAGCTGAGCGGCAGGTGAACGACTGGGGGAATTCTTTCTCGGACGACAATGCCGCGCAGCGCGACGAGAATGCCCGGCGCGACAAGAGCCGCGGAGCCGGCTCAGTCTAAATTAGATTGTTTAATGGTTTGTAGTAGCTGTCGATCAAGCTGGCCCGACTTTGGGCCAGCTTTTTTTGCCTAATTTGCTGTGGGCTCCCTCTACAACATCTGCAAAGTGCCTGCTAAACTCCAGGGCAGTTCGGCAAGCGTGCTATGAATATTTTGAATGCGCTCGGCTCGGTTCTCGGAACCGGATATTCCTCCGGTCTGAATCTTTACGCGACAATCCTGACGCTTGGCCTTCTGCAAAGGTTTGGCTTCATTCATCTGTCAAACTCGCTGCAGATTCTTTCGCATCCTTTAGTTCTGGGAATTGCGGCGATGCTGTATTTTGTCGAATTCTTCGCTGACAAAGTGCCGTATCTGGACACCGTATGGGACGCCATCCACACATTTATTCGTCCGCCGGCTGCAGCGCTACTGGCATACGCTTCGGTCGGCGACGTAGCGCCGGAATGGCGCTGGACCGCGGCGTTGCTCGCGGGTGGTGTCGCGCTCACCTCGCACAGTGCCAAAGCTTCCACACGCGCAGCTGTAAACACCAGCCTCGAGCCGTTTAGTAACTGGATTTTAAGTTTTGGCGAAGATTTGTTGGCGGTGTGGCTTACCTGGATGGCCCGCGCTCATCCGCTGACCACCGCAATTGTGGTCGGCGCACTACTGATTCTGTCGGCTTTTCTAATCTTCCATCTATTTCGGTTCGCGCGCCGCGCATTTCATCGCTTGTCTACTGCCTGATCGGTTGCGGCTTATTGGCAGGTCTCACTTTAAA
>JAUTXJ010000348.1 GCA_030838075.1 Acidobacteriaceae bacterium | reverse complement strand
CAACAAAACTTGCAGCAAAACAACGCCAGCGAGCAGAAAGATGGATTTATGACGAGAAGGTATGCCGGGCATGTTGTTAGCTGTAGCTGATCAAAATTCCTTGTGACTTCGACAGATCAAACCTACTGAATTCTCAATCTATGCACACCTGGCGCAGCAAGCGGAAATCACTCAACATTTTCCCCGTGCCGAGCACCACCGATGCCAGCGGGTCATCAGCGATGGAAACGGGCAAGCCAGTTTCTTCACGTATGCGCTTATCAAGATTCTTGAGCAGCGCGCCGCCTCCGGTAAGAACGATGCCGCGATCACTGATGTCCGCGGAAAGCTCAGGCGGAGTGCGCTCGAGGGCCACGCGGACAGCATTCAAAATGGTGGCGACGCATTCAGACAGTGCTTCGCGAATTTCGCTGTCATCAATGGTCACCGTGCGGGGTACGCCTTCGATAAGATTGCGCCCTTTGACTTCCATGGTTAAAGGCTTTTCAAGCGGGTACGCCGAGCCGATCTCCATTTTAATTTGTTCGGCGGTGCGTTCGCCGACCAGCAGGTTGTACTTGCGCTTGAGGTATTGCATGACCGCTTCATCCATTTCGTTGCCGGCCACGCGGACGGACCGCGAATAAACAATGCCGCTCATGGAAATGACCGCGATGTCGGTGGTCCCGCCGCCGATGTCCACCACCATGTTGCCGGAGGGCTCTTCGATGGGCAGACCCGCGCCAATAGCGGCAGCCATGGCTTGTTCCACCAGATAAACCTCGCTGGCGCGGGCGCGATATGCGGAGTCCTGAACGGCGCGCTTTTCAACCGGGGTGATTTCGCTGGGTACACCGATTACAATGCGGGGATGAACCAGCACGCGGCGATTGTGCGCCTTCTGAATGAAGTAAGTGAGCATCTTCTCGGTGACTTTGAAGTCCGCAATGACGCCATCTTTCATGGGTTTGATCGCCACAACGTTGCCGGGGGTCCGGCCAAGCATGTCTTTGGCTTCGCGGCCGACCGCCACGACTTCCCCAGTCGATTTGTTGATCGCCACGATGGAGGGCTCGTTAACGACGATGCCCTTGCCGGCGGAAAACACCAGCGTGTTCGCGGTGCCAAGATCGATGGCCAGGTCGGAGGAAAATAAACTGAAAACCGACCTTAAGTTGTAACCGTTCTTATTCATTCCCCCATCTCCCTGAAAGAATTCCATGGCCTTAAACATCAATCCTGCCACACCCTGCCAATCTCTTTCGTTTCCTGTGCAAGCATACGGCAAGGTGAAAAAATGAACCGATGCTTTTTCCTGCGATTTCCTGCAAGTCCAAACTACTTGGGCACCACGATGGAGACTGTCTGCTGCGCTGTCCCTCCACGGCGGTTCGAACCAATAATCGAGATCGTATGCTGCCCAGGCTCCAAAGGCTCGGTGAAATGCCGGAATTGCCCATCAGGCGCGATATTCGGCACCGACTGCCCGTTCACGATGAGCGCGGCGCCAGGCTCGGTGCGGCCAACAATTTCGGCCACGCGGCCGTGCAGCTGAGTGCCCTCGATTTCGAGCATCATGTCCTGCGATTTGCCCTGAGCCACCAGCGTGAACTGAAACGTCTCACTGACTTCGCTGGTTTGCTTCTTGGCATCCTGAGCGGTGACATTCCAGAAATACTCGCCGGGATCGAGGCCGACAATGTCCGCTGAGGTACCGGAAACTTTAGCCTGCTTCACAATGGTGCGGAAAGATGTGGTGGCGCTGAGCCGCACCGTGTATGAGACGGCATCCTCCACCGGCTTCCACACAAAGTGCACTGGCGAGATTTTAGGCTTCTCGTTGATGATGGGCGCAAGATTCAGCGGCTCTACGAGTGACGGTGGCGCGAGAACGTTGGACCTCTGAATACCGCCTGCGGTCGGAAAGCTGGCTTTCTCCCATTGGGTCAGCTCAATTTTCTCGTCGCCGCGCTGCACTTCCGCGGAACCGGTAGAGACCACGATCTCATGATTGTTACCCTGCGGGTCGTTCTTGACCGACGCACGGCTGTTCTGGCGGAGTTGCGCGCTGGCATCCTCGACGTTGACGACGGCTTTGGAGTCGGGCGAACTCCAATTCCCGGTGGCCAAGTCCACCGAACCGGTGCTAATGCGCATGGCCACGCTAGTGGGTCTGTTGCTGGCCATGGAATTTTCTTCCACGGTTACCAGGGTGTCGGCCTTGACGGTATACGTGGTGCCGTCCGCAAAGGTGATACGCGCGGCGCTGTCCGCTCCGGTTTGTACGAAATCGCCTTTGTCCAGGGTGGTCTTGTAATTGGCGGTCACCCACTGCACGGAGTTGACCTTCTTAATTTGAACTTTGCCGTCAAGATTTACAAACTTGGCTTGCATCTGGGAGATGGACAAGTTTTCCGTGTCGGGTGTAGAGATGGCGTTCGAAGCTTTGTGATATAGCGAGGAATAAAGATCGGGTGAGATGAGGTACACGATGCCAAGAATTGCGCCCACCAGAAGAAGCGCGTACACAATGACTGTCTTATAGGTGACCGCCGTCCAATAAACCTCTACCCGCGGCTCCTTGCCGGAGGCCACGGTGTGCTTTGGGTCGATGGGTGCTTGTACGCTCACGAGTTTGGGTGCTTACTGCTCCAATTTTAAAATCTAGCACAGCGATTTGAGCGCCGTTCAACTGGGCGGGCGGGTCGTAGTCAAACTGCAAATAGCGAATGAGCACACCTCGCAGAAACCCAATGAAAATTTCCATTCCGCTCAACCTTGGCGCAGCGACTATTTGCGCCTGCGGGACTCGATTACCCCGATTGTCATTGAGGGTCGCGCCTGTATCTCCTATAATTTAATGTTTGTGCAGTGACGGAGGAGACTGATCGGATGGCTGGAGATTCAGATAACCGGAAACTTGGGTACCGCATATTCCTGGGCGTCGTCGTCTTGGTTCTTGGCGGGAGCATGCTGCTTTACCTGGTGCCTCAAACACCCGGAACTGGCGAGGCCGCCACAGACACCGTGGCTAAGGTCGGAGATCAAGCCGTCACCTTGGGAGAAGTGCGCCAGCAATTAGCTCAGATCGAGCAACGAAATCAAGTCCCCAAGCCGCTCGAATCGCTGTACGCGCGCCAGATCCTGAATCAACTGGTCTTTGAGAAGGAAATCGAATACGAGGCCAAGCGCCTGGGCATAACGGTGTCCGACCAAGAGCGCGCGGACCGCATCAAGCAGTACGTGCCGGGAGCCTTCGTTAACGGCACCTTTGTCGGCATGGATCGTTACGCTGCGGAAGTACAGGCGCGATTCCAGCTTACCGTGCCGGTTTTTGAAGAATTGATCCGCCAAGGCTTACTCGAAGAAAAGTTTCGCAAGCGCGTAACCGATGGAATCAGCGTAGGGCCGAATGAATTACAAGACGAATTCCGCTATAAAAACGAAAAGATAAAATTGAACTACGCGGTCATCAAGCCCGAAGAGCTGGCCGCCAAGATCAATCCGGCCGACGCGGAAATTAAAGCCGAGTACGAAAAAAACAAGTCGCGCTACCAGATTCCTGAAAAGCGCGTAGTCCGCTACGGCTTACTGGACACCACGAAAATACAGCGGAACATCCAGGTTTCTGACGACCAGTTGAAAGTGCAGTACCAAAACAATATTCAACAATACCAGGTGCCTAATCGCGTTCACGTGGAGCACATTTTATTCATGACCGTGGGTAAGACCGACGCGGAGGTCGACGAGATCAAGAAAAACGCTGAGGACGTCCTGAAACAAGCCAAGAAAGGCGCCAAATTCGAAGACCTCGCCAAAAAATATTCAGAGGATCCGGGCTCGAAAGATAAAGGCGGCGACCTGGGCTGGATAACTCAAGGGCAAACGGTTCCGGAATTTGAAAAAACCGCCTTCGGCCTGGATAAAGGCCAAATATCCGACCTGGTTAAAACCCAGTACGGCTTTCACATTATCAAGGTGTTGGACAAAGAAACGGCGCGAACCAAGACCTTCGACGAGGTAAAGGACTCCTTGCGCGCTCCGATGGTATTGCAACAGGCCGACCAGCAAGCAGCTCAAGCGGCCGATCAACTGGCCAAGGCCATTCGCCAATCGAACAAAGTCTCCCTCGATGATTTAGCGAAGCAATACCAACTGACGGTCTCCCAGACTCGCCCCATAAGCGTGACCGACCCCATCCTGGAGCTCGGGAATTCCAAAGAAGTGAAAGACGCCATCTTCCGCCTGCGCCAAAATGAACTGAGTTTGCCGATCCGTACCGACCGCGGTTACGTGGTTTTGTCCGTACAACAGATCACTCCGGCACACCAGGGCTCGCTCGAAGAGGTTCGCGAGCAAGTGGTGAACGATTTGAAGCAGGAAGAGGCCGGCAAGCTGGCCAAAACCAAGGCCGAAGAACTCGCCAAGCGCGTAAAAGCCGGTGAGAAGTTTGAAGCCGCCGCGAAAGCACTGGGATTGGAAGCCAAAACCAGCGACCTCATCTCCCGCAACGACTCCATCTCCGGAGCCGCCAGCGGCAAACAGCTCGGCGAGGCCTTTCAAATGAAGCCCGGCGACGTGGGAGCGCCCATGAGCTTGGGAAACACCTGGATGGTGTACCGCGTGGAGACGAAAGAGGAAGCGAATCCGAACGATTTTGAAAAACAGAAGAAGAGTTTAACTGAGCAGTTGCTCCAGACTAAGCGCAGTGTGGCCTACGAGGCGTTTAAAACCGCTCTAGACAACCGGCTCAAGCAAGAGGGCAAGGTTAAACTGAATACCGATAAGATGGCCGGTTTTGGAAGCTTCAGTTAGATAAACTACTTGTTTTATTTAGTTTACGGGAGAGCACCTGATTTTATCGGTGCTCTTGCCTTTGCTATTCCGCCCAGATACCCTAGTAGTGTTCCTATCACAGCATTTTAGCAACAAAGCCGCCGTCCGAATGGTGCACGCGCGTGCGGCTTTGTGAGATGGAGTCTAGAATCCCGTGAAAAACAGAATTACAACCACCCGCGTCGTCACCGCACGCAACAGCTACCGTTGCAGCATGGAGAAAAACCAGTCCGGAAAGTATTGCGTAAGGATCCAGGTGCGCTTCCCACGCCATGCATGGTCGTTGGAGGTATTTTTTCTGGCTTCCTCCTTCAACCGGGCCATGACCAAGCTCGAGGAGTCGCTTGATTTTCTGCAGCGCAACGAGGAAAAGTTGTGGTTCTGGGGCGTGGATCGTGCCGAGGACATGGGCTTCTCCTCGGAAATTTTACGAGAAGCAGGGCTGAAGCTGGATCGCCGCACCGAATTCCCACGTAAAGCTACAAATCTTACCGTCGAACCTGAACTGGAAGTGCCGGCGTTTGCGCTGGGCCCCATGCGCCGCGGTTTGGCGGAGTCGGTTGAACCTCCTCGGGTGCAAGCCGCCGGCGACTAAGACTCTTTCGAACGTTCTGCTTTACTGCTGCCCCCTAGCCAGGATTCTGTCCCGCTAACATCTATTTCCCTTACCTACTGCACCCTCTCCTGTATTGACTTACATCCTCACCAAGCACATTCTGCCGCGTCATCACGGGATCATCGCAGTATGTAATGGAAGTCGAAACTAAGGCTAGAGGACAGTTATGAAAAAGAACGTTGGCTTGGCGGTATTTACAGCGGTCTTAACTGCGTGGTTGCTTGGATTTGGCTTTGTCGGCGCGTCGCATGGCAACAGCTTAGTCCAATCTGCGCAATCGACTGACCAGTCGCAAACCGACTCGACCACCACGAAGAAGAAAAAGAAACCAGCTGCGGACTCTGCCGATTCGGCGAACTCTCAGCAAGCTAATTCGGGCGAGACCTCCACCACCTCAAAGAAAACGAAATCCAGGAAAAAGATCGATTCGAATGACGCTGCGGGTACCGACAGCTCCACAACCAGCTCGGGCGCCTCCACGACTTCTTCGCGAAGTAAATCCAAGACTAAGAGCGAGAACGCCGGAAAGACCGATGGCGAGAATGCGAACGCCACTCCAGTCGCCACGAGTAAGCCCAAGAAGGCGGCAGCCGCTGATCCATCGGCGACCGCGACGCCGCCGACGGGGGACTCCCCGGCAGCCGGAGAAAACAAGACCGGCACGGCCAGTAAGAGAAAATCAAAGAGCACAGCGACCGACTCCGGCAATACTTCAAGCTCGACGTCCGGCAACTCCACAAATCCCACGGCTGGGTCGAACTCCGGCAATACCACCAGCGCCCGAACGAAAGGCTCGACCGGGGGGACCAAGGAGTCCAGCGGCAACGCCGGGCAATCATCCAATTCTTCCAGCACTTCTTCCGGCAATGCTGACGCGGGAGCACCCGCCACGCCGCCGGCAACCGGTAACTCCGGCAACACCACCAGCGCACGGACCCCATCGAAGGCCGCGAACCAGCAGTCCGCGCCCGTGAAGAGCAACGGGATGGTATGGGTCAATACTGAATCCGGCGTTTATCACAATCCGGGGACGCGATGGTACGGCAAGACCAAGCAGGGCAAATACATGACCGAAGCCGATGCGCAGAAGGCTGGGTATCGCGCCTCGGAGAAAAATTAGGCAGTGGCAGCACAAATCCTGAGGGGGAATCGATGAAAAAACACCTGATGCGGTTGATAGTGGCGATGGTGGTGGCCCTTTGCGGCACCAATCTGACTATTTCGCAGCCAAGAGCCGTTAACGGGACGTTTAGTTCCTTCGCGGCCGCGGTTCCGGCTGATGATCTGGTGGATATAAATTCAGCGACTTTGGAGCAGTTGAAGGCGTTGCCTGGCATCGGTGATGCTTATGCCAAAAAGATAATCGACGGCCGGCCGTATGCGAAGAAGACGGACCTTACGCGTAAGAAAATTATTCCCATGGCCACTTATAAAAAGATTGAAGACAAAGTGATCGCCAAGCAAGACAAGACACCATGAAGAACGGGAAACCTCATTAGATTAGAAGAGGTTCGCGTCAAGCTGGCACGTAACCGTACCGGCCCTTTTTTGTGAAAGTTATTTTGGAACTTTAGGAATCAGGGTTGTATCCGGACTTTTGCCGCATAGAAGTTGAAGCTCGACCTGGCGAGCAACAATGCACGGATGGACACCGTCTGTCCCACCGCGAGGCTGTTGACGTCCGCCACGCCGTCAAAATTGGTCGCCCCGGTGATGGTGTCCACCAGCGGGTTGGTCGTGAAGGACATAAACGGGGGTAGATTCGAAAGCGTGAAAGTCTGCCCGGATATAGTTTGTACTGTCCCGGTAGTGCGTGTGAATCGCAAGAGTACCCGGTCCCCGGTTGCCGCTTGGTCTCCCGTTGCCGCGGCTCCCGTAGCGGCTGTTACATGCACCATTACATCCTGGCCGTCCACAAGATCGCCTGTGCCGGCAAATAGCGTAGTCACATTGGCGGGTGGCAACGACGCGTTATTAAAAAATTCATCCAGGTCCACGGCGAAAGTGGGATTGGTCGTTGTCACCAGAAATACGTCGCCTGGAGTGGCCGCCGTCAGTGTCGTATTACCGCTCGCAACCACTTTGTTCGCCACCACCAGGTTGAATTGTCCCGGAGTCGCGGTATTGATTAGCGTGCCTTCCAGTTCATCTTGTGGAGTGGCACTCAGCAGGTCGGCCGAAACCAGCGTCAGCGCACCCGCGCTGTTGACCGTGGCATTCACGCTGACCACCGTCTGATTCGCCACCAGGCACGTAGCATTCACCGCCGCGCACAATCCTTGCGGATCTTCAATCACCACCGTCGACGGCAGCGCGATCGATAACGAGATGCCGTTGCTCCCCATAACGGTGATCGACGTAGAAGTTTTAGCCGTCACCAATCCCACAAAGTCCTCAATCAGATCGAACGTCCCGGTTGCTGTGCCTGTCCGGGGAAGCGCCGCTACGTTGAAAGTGTCCGTGGCGCTAAAATTCAGAGCCACTGTGCCGGAACTTACGGTAATCGCGCTGTTCAAACTCAAGTTTAAAGAAATACCTGACGTTTGCCCCGCAGCGAGTGTCAGCGGAAATGGAGTTGCAGTTACTCGCGACGATCCCGCCGGCAGCGCAATTTTGCAGATGGTGCCGGTCAAGCATGTTCCATTCAGCGTGGTCCCCGACTGATTGTCTAGCGTTAGCGTTGGGGCGGAAAACGTGAGGGTCGTGCTGCTGTAGGTTCCCGCAGGCAAACTGACCACCCCCAGAAACGCCGTGTCGGCTTGTAAGCGCGTCAAATCGACCGGGTAGGTCGTGGGCGCCAAGGTCAATGGCACCGCATTTCCGCTGGTGGGATTCAGGGTAATGCCGGTGATGCTGACGGTTGCGGAGAGCACCGAAATGTTCGTCAACGAAACGTTGGGCTTGGACGTCAAGGTCACCACGAGACTGGCAGGTTGCTGGCCTCCGCCTCCACCGCCGCCCGTTGTAGTCTGACCTCCGCCGCTGCAACCCGCTACGCCAATAATCGCGCCACAAAATAAATACCCAAGCTTTTTGTTACGCTTCATGCTCACCCCACGTGGACGCTAATCAGCTTAGTCAGTGCGAACCTGGACTGCAATCGACTGTAACGCCACCTTCGCAGCCTCGACGTCGTAAAAGCTTGTATGGGTGTTCAAGTATTAAAGGCGAAGCGTGGAGCAGCGATGTTCATTCGCCCGCATTCCCGCTCGGGGATGAGGGGGTATGTTAAGGTAACTATTCACCTCTATTATAAATTCTGAAGGTCTTGCGGGAGACATCGAACCTCGTGGCGCGCAACATAAGAGCGACAACCGACAAAAGTGCCGAACTGGCCAGCGAATTGGCAAGCGCCACCCAAGTCTCCGAACAAGATCGCGTGAGTAACACTGGTTCAGCGGGTTTGGGTCGCCGTGCCACTTCAGCCCCGCAGGTGCGCCCCTCAGCGCCGTCGCAAAACAAGCCCGATGCCAACCTTGCTGCCCCGGGAAGCCCTTCAATGTATGACGTATTCGGACCTGCGGGCCTCCTGGAACGCTGCATGATTGGCGGCTACGAGCATCGGCCCGGCCAATTGGAAATGGCCGAAGTGGTTCACAACGCGTTCGAACAGCATCACCACGCCGTGGTGGAAGCTGGCACCGGCACGGGGAAGACTCTCGCCTACTTGATCCCTGCGATTTGCAGCGGACGCCGCGTGGTTATTTCGACAGCGACCAAATCTTTACAGGAGCAGCTGTACCAGAAAGACGTCCCATTCCTGCAGAAACATTTCGCGCCCAATCTGAAGGTCGCGGTGATGAAGGGCCGTTCGAATTTTCTGTGCCACGCCCGCGTCAATCAAATGGCCCATCAACCGTTGCTGAAAGGCATGGAGGAAATTGACGCTTTCCGTCAGATTCGCGAATGGTCGAAACTAACCGAAACCGGGGACCGCAGCGAACTGACTTTCCTTTCTGACGATTCCGATCTCTGGACGCGCCTCGATGCCCGCCGAGATACCTGCACCGGGCAGAAGTGCGACCACTTCAACGAGTGCTTCGTGACCGCCATGCATCAACGCGCCAAGGAAGCTGACCTCATCATCGTCAATCATCATTTGTTTTTCGCCGACCTTTCACTGAAGCAAGACGATTTCGGCGGCATCCTTCCCGAATATTCCGCGGTAATTTTCGACGAGGCCCACGAGATAGAAGACGTGGCCAGCGATTACTTTGGCCGGCAGATTTCCAATTATCGCTTTGAGGAGTTGGCGCGCGACGCCGATCAATCCTTGAGGCTGCTTAACATGGGCTCGCCTTCAATACTGCGACGTACCCAACGCGTTCGCGAAAGGACCCGCGCCTTTTTTGAAGCGTTTCCGCCTCGCGATGGCCGTTTCCCCTTCGCGCGCAGCGAACGCGACGCATTCGTGGAGCAGCATCGCGAAGCCTACGACTCTATGTTGACGGCGCTGAAGGGCCTGGAAACAGAAATCGCCGCCATGACGCAAAAGCCCGAGGAATTGTTGCGCATCGCCAGGCGCAGCTTTGAGCTGCGTCAGGAAGTGGCCTTCCTGTTTGAGTCCAATGAAAAGAATTATGTGTATTGGTACGAGCGCCGCAACAAAGGCGTGTTTTTGACCGCCACGCCCATCGATGTCAGCCAGATCCTGCGCCAGCGCCTTTTCGAGCAATTCGATACCGTGGTCTTAACTTCCGCGACACTTACGGTCGGCGGCCGATTCGAATTCATCCGCCAGCGCCTCGGCCTCGATCACGTCAAAGAGCGCACTCTGCCGCCTGAATTCGATTATGCCGAGCAAGCCCTGCTGTATTTGCCGACCAAAATGCCGGACGTTCGCGATGCCGGCTTCGCATCCAAAGCTGCCGATGAAATTGTGCAACTGCTGGAGCACAGCCAGGGCCGCGCGTTTTGTCTTTTTACAAGTTATAGCCAGATGAACGATCTGTTCGAACGTGTACGCACCCGCGTGAGTTTCCCTCTACTGCTGCAAGGCACCGCGCCGCGGTCGGTATTGTTGGAGCGCTTTAAAAACACGCCTGCCGCGGTGCTATTCGCCACTTCCAGCTTTTGGCAAGGCGTGGACGTTCCCGGCGAACAGCTTTCTCTCGTAATCGTGGACCGTTTACCCTTTGCGGTTCCCAGCGATCCCATCGTTGCCGCCCGCGTGCGCGCATTGCAGGATGACGGTCGCAACCCCTTTTCCGAATTCCAAGTGCCGCAAGCGGTGCTGGCTTTGAAACAAGGCTTCGGACGCTTGATTCGAACCAAGACCGACCGCGGTGTGCTGGCCCTGCTGGACACCCGCATCCAACGCATGCCCTATGGTAAAATTTTTCTGGAATCGCTGCCGAACTACCGTATTACACACAATTCGGCTGACGCTGCGCGCTTCCTCGAGAGATAGAAAGATAAAAGATACGCAGAGTCCCTCCTGGCGCAATTTGAGGATCCATGTTTGAAGTCAGCGTAGAAGAAACATTTTCCGCCGGCCACGCGCTGCGCGGATACCGGGGCAAGTGCGAAAACGTGCACGGTCACAATTACCGCGTGCGCGTCACGCTCGAAGGACCACAACTGGACAACATCGGTCTGCTGGTGGATTTCACGGAGTTAAAGCGCGTCGTTCGCGAAATCATGGGCCGGCTAGATCATCAATTTATCAACGATCTCGAGCCCTTCAAGACCGTCAACCCATCGGCAGAAAATTTAGCCAAATATTTCTACGACGAGGTCACGCGGCTGTTGCGTGGCCTGCCTCCGGGTGCGCATGTAACTGACGTGATTCTGTGGGAGACGGACACCAGCCGGGCGCAGTACCGTCCCGCCGGCGGGAAGTCATGAATCGCTCGTTCACCATCATCATGATTCCAGTCTTACTCGTCACGCTTATGTACGTGCTGGTCTTGCGTCACCTGGGATACCCTCCGGGTTATCCCAGGCTGATCGTGGCCATGGTGCTTTTTTTCGGCATGATCTGGTGGCTGGGGCGCAGGACAATCCGGAAACCTAAATCAGACACGCGTTAGAGCGGACGGACAATACCCCAGTAGAGACTCTCTATCCATGTTTATCACTGAAATTTTCAAATCAATTCAAGGCGAAGGTACCCGCGCTGGCTTGCCCTGCATTTTCGTGCGCTTGACGGGTTGCAATTTGCGCTGCACCTGGTGCGATACCGCCTACGCCTTTCATGGCGGCAAGAAAATGAGTGTCGCGGAGGTGGCCGCCTGCGTTGACGAACTGGCTGGTCGCATTCCGGGAGCCGCATCAGAAGCGGGCGCTCCGCCTGCCGCAGTGCCGCTGGTGGAATTAACGGGGGGCGAACCGTTGCTGCAAGAGGAAATTTATCCGCTGGCTCAGCACTTACTCGCTTCCGGATACACCGTGATGATCGAAACCAGCGGCGAGCGCTTCATCGGAAAGTTGCCGCATGGAGTAATTAGGATCGTAGACGTGAAATGTCCGGACTCCGGCGAGGCCGACACTTTTGAAATGCGCAATCTGGAAGCGCTCAGCCAAAATGACGAAATCAAATTCGTGCTTTCCACACGGCGCGATTATGAGTTTGCGCGAGAATTTACCTTGCAGCACAACTTGCGCGAACGCGTACACCAGGTCCTGTTCTCTCCGGTCTTCGAAGGCCCGGAAGGAAAATGGCCGGGACTCGAGGCTCGCAAACTAGTGGAATGGATGCTCGAGGATTCTCTGCCGGTGAGATTGGGATTACAGCTGCACAAATTCGTGTGGGATCCGGCGACGAAAGGCGTCTGAAATATGCCCGGTGCAAACGCTCAAAATGTGAAAGCTGTCGTGCTGTTGAGCGGTGGCATGGATTCCTGCGTATGCGCAGCAATCGCCATACAGGAGTACGGCGCGGAGCACGTTGCGTTACTGCACGCCGGTTATGGGCAGCGCACGCAAAAACGAGAGCGGCAAGCATTCGAATCCATCGCCGATTTTTATCATGTGCAACAACGGCTGGTTGTGCAACTGGATCATTTTCGAGCCATCGGAGGCTCCGCGCTTACCGACAGCGCCATCGTCGTTCCGGAGCATCAGCATATTTCTGAAACCGCTGGCGCAGACGAAATACCCGTTACCTACGTGCCGTTTCGCAACGCGCATTTTCTTTCCCTGGCGGTAAGCTGGGCTGAAGTCATTGGTGCTCATTCCATTTACATCGGAGCGGTTGCGGAAGACAGCTCCGGCTATCCCGATTGCCGCCCGGAATATTATCGCGTCTTTCAGGAATTGATCGGCGTGGGCACCCGACCGGAAACAAACATCGAAATCGCAACTCCGGTGATCGCCTTGAAGAAAAGCGAAATCATTCGCAAGGGCATCGAGCTCGGCGCTCCGCTGCATCTAACTTGGTCGTGCTACCAAAGCGATGATGTCCCGTGTGGTGTATGCGACAGCTGTTTGCTGCGTATGCGCGCTTTCGCTGAGGCTGGCGCTAGCGATCCCATCTCTCAATGTGGCGCCGCGGCCCGTTCCTGACCTTTGAATCCAACACCGAATACAGTGATAATGGTGCGCCCCTCGCCCGGGCGGTAAGGCGTTGCAAAGGAGAATCGAGCATGAGGAAGAAATACGCGAGTTCGTGGCTGTTAATTTTCTGCACGGTTGCGCTATTTGAATCTGTGCTGGTTCCGCGCGCCGCTGCGCAAGGGGATGGCGTGGTTCGCGGACAAATCATGGATGTTACCGGCAAGCCTTGGGCTGATATGGGGATCCAGCTTGTGAGCGATCAAGGGGTGAAACAGGACACAAAAACGGATAAGAGCGGCAATTACAGTTTTCGCAACCTCAAGCCGGGAGTCTATAGTGTGTTCGTAATTTTGCCTGCGCCCAATAAACCGTTTGAGTCCAAGGTTCAGGTGCAAAGCGGCACCGAGGCTAAGGCGGATCTCAATTTTAAAGACATCGTTGCCAAACAGGGTTCGGCGGCCACTGAGCAAATCAAAAAACAGGAAGAAGAAAAAGCCAAGTTCGAAGGCATGAAACAGCATTTTGCTGCCGGTATCGCACTTTTGGACCAGGAACGCAAAGCCAAAGAAGATGCAGGCAAAGCTCCCGCCGATCAACGTGACGCGGCGAAAGCCAAAGTCACCGATCTTGGAAATCAGGCCGTCACGGAATTTATCGCCGCACAAAAGGCAGCTACGGAAAAAGACGCTAATCACCACATTATTTGGGCCAAGCTCGCGGAAGCTTACGACCTCGCCGGCCGCAACGACGAAGCCATCAACGCGTATCAACAGGCTATCGCCGCCAAGCCGGACGTCTCCGGCTATTACAACAACCTCGGAAATGTGCAGGCGCGAAGCGGCAAGGTTGACGACGCGCGCGCT
>JAUTXJ010000338.1 GCA_030838075.1 Acidobacteriaceae bacterium | reverse complement strand
ATGACAGGTGAGCTGGTGCTGGTTAAATGCGTGGTGTCGGTTGGCGTAAACGTTGCGGTGACGCTGCGCGAGCCCGTCCCGACGTGGGTGGGCATGATTGAAGCCGAGCAAGTGGCGGGGCTTGCGTTAGTGAGCGTGCAGCTCCCCAACGTGTCGGTGCCATCGCCGGTCGCGAACGTGATGGTCCCCTGCGGGGTGGATGCCGTTCCGCCAGCGCTATCGCTAACCGTCACATTGGCCGTGGTGGACTGCCCGTAGTTAATCGAAGCAGACGTCAAGGTCAAGGCCGTCGTCGTGGGGCGCTTGCCCACAGTGACGCTTGCAGAGCCGGTCTTAGTAGTCTGGACCGTATCGTTGACATTGATGGTCTGGCCGCCCGCGACGGTGAGGGTGATGCCGCTCGTGAACGTGTGCGTGCCGTTGTCTCCGGCCGCGAAGGTATAGTTCGCGGGCACTGTGGCTCCCGCGTCTGTGTTCGTCAGGGCGAAATGGATCGTGCCGGTATAGTTCGTCAGGATAGCGTTCGACAAGTTCTTAGCGGAAATAGTCACAGAGAACGGAGCGTTGGAGATTGGCGTGGTCGTCGAGGCACTAACATCAAAGTGGTCCAGAGCCACATAATGCGCCGTCACGGTGGTGTTGGATCCTGAAGCGCCGTCCGTGAACGGACTCGCGGGAGACGCCGAGGCAAAATTATAGGTCGTGCCGCCGCAGGTCACACTCGGCTGATATGTATAAGTGACCTGAGTGCTTGGCGATGTTGAGATCGGGTTGGGTGAATTACCGTTGTTAATGTTGGTGGCAAAGGATTGGTTTTGGACTTGTTGTTTATTCCCATTGTTTAAGTACGAAACGGTTCCGGTTACCGCACAAGGAGAGTCCGTGGCAAAAGTCACCATTGCGGGCTGGTCATCCGTGAAAGTCGTCTGGGCCTGGGAGACCGAGCCGGTGGCGGTGAGATAAAACTTGATTTTGAGGTCGTGGATGTCGGGGGAGAATTGAGTGTTGAAGATGTTGCCGTTGGCGTCGGCTATGGCGGCCAATGTTGGGTGGGTGTCGACTAGGGGGGATTCGAGGAAGGAGAGGGTGACGGTCTCGCCAGGCTTCCAGCCGGTGCCGGTGATGGTCACGGTGGTGCCGGGGGCGTAATCCGACTGGTCCGTCTTGACGGTGGTGAAGCCGTAGAGTTCGGTGCCGGCTAGCGTTTTCGCCGGCGAGGACGCGTCCGTGCCGCCCGCGACGAGAAGCAGGCCGTCATTCTGGCTGGTGGGGTTGCCGTTGCTCAGAGCGCCGCCCGTCGCCTGACTGCGTGCTGTTGACATAGGGCTGGTCGCGCTGATGGCCCCGGTCCACGGCGTGTACAACTCTGCGGATGCCGTCGCGGTACCGCTGGAAGTGCCGCCCACGATAAGAACGTTGCCATTACGAGGTAGCAGGAAAGCTTGATGGCCCTGGCGAGCAGTGGTCAGCGTACTGGCGACGGCAGAGAAAGCTCCCGCTGCGGGGTCGAAGATTTCCACGGAAGCCAGATCCGTGGACGTGGTACTGCCATCGGGATTGGTAACGATGTGATTGCCGCCTGCGACGAGAATGCGGCCGTCGAGAAGAGTTGTGGCGGAGTGACCGGAGCGCGATGTGGCGAGGCTCGGACCGGCGGCGACGGAACCGGAAACTGGATCATAGATATCGGTGGAAGCAACCGGCGCGGTCCCATTGGAGCCGCCAACTATCATCACTCGGCCGTCGGCGAGCACGGCCATAGCGTGTTGTTCGCGAGGGGAGGAAAGCGTTCCGGCGAAACTGAAACTGCCTGCGACCGGATCAAAGATTTCGATCGTGGAACTGGCCACGTTCCCGTTCTGACCGCCGGCGATCGCCGCCCGTCCATCTTGCAGCAGCGCCGCCGTGGCACCGGAGCGCGCCTCAATCATGCCGCCAGCAAGACTTGTCCAGCTGTTTGCGATGGGATCGTAGATTTCGGCTGCATTGGTTGCTCCTCCGCCGAGAACCGTTCCACCAGCAACCAAAACGCGCCCGTCTTGTAGTGTCACCGAGACATGCTTGCTGCGCGCTCCATTCATGGGCGCCGCTGGCGACACGGAGCCGTCCATGTTGAACAAATCCGCGCTTACCAGCGCGCCGTTGCCCGCATCGCCGCCGGTGATCAGGATGCGGCCGTCCTGCAGCAAAGCTGCGGACGCGCCTGCACTCGGCTGTGCTAGATTCGCCGTCGGCGCCCACGTGCCGCTCGTAACTTGCAGCACGGAACCTTTCAACGCCACCACTGCGCACACCAGTACGGCGACCCCCAAAAGGGCGGTCTTAGCAGCTTTTCGCATGGATATCCTCGGTAGTTTTGCCTTCGACGACCACACCAATGTCCACCTCGTCGCGGGGGCTGGGTACGCCGCCCGAGAGCGTCATCAATTCAAAGGGAAATCGACTCCCCCCGGGACTGGGGGGCAGAGAACAGTTAGCTATGAGACAGCATTCGGCACGCCAAATTCACGGAGTTTGGCGAGAAGTTCTAGTGGTACTTACCTCGGGAGCTAGGGGCTCTAGGCGTGCCTTCAGAAGAGTTCTGCGGAGAAATCAGGGAAATCGCGATGAAAAAGTACTAGCGCTTTTCCCGCGGGCAAGGTTTTCCATAACGATGCTGGCGACTACGCATTGCTGCTGTCTCAATTCGAATCTCCACAAATGGCCAGGGAAGGCGAGAGGATGAGCAAAAACAAGAATTGTTTTGCCAACCGAGGCCGGATTGCGCTCCAAATGTGACTCTATTCGTATACTGACTTAATCGAAGACTGTTACTGAATCATGACTGTTGGAGGATGTCCGAGTTTAGTTGATTACAGCGACTCTCGATGTTCGGCACAATAAGCCTAGTTGCGACCAAGTTCAAGCCATTGGACAACAATCGCGCAAATCGCTTATTAAGCCCACCCTTGTATAACCAGAGGTTGCCAAGCGGCTTAACTTAGAGGGTACGGTGAGAATCGAAGCAGTAGTTGGGCTGATGGACAAATAAAAGAGACGAAGGTGATAGGCGGGTACCCGGTCCTTGTCGAATCAGCCTTGAAGGTTCTGCGTGATTGTAAATATGAAAAAGCCACTTCAGAAAGCACGGTTCAATTGGAGTTCAAATTTCATCCATAACACAGTGAAGCTCAGTTTCAACTCCTCTCGTGAAGAGTTCCCGCGTCAGAAGGGATTTGCTTGCGCGGAAAACTGGTCGCTGAGTTAGACAGCCGTGTTTGCAGAACTTAACTTGACTTGCTCAGCTCAAATCCTGCTGCGATATTTCGCCACACAGAATGTTACGGAACAATCGCCGCTATCTCACTGGAATACGTGCTCTCCTGGTTGGTGGAATCCAGCGCGGTTACAACGTAGTAGTATGTCCGTCCAGACTGAACGCTACTATCAACATAGGAAGTGCCCGCTGTGGGAGTGGATGTCAGTTTTAAATAGGGACCACCAGACACAGAAGCGACATAAGTATTGTATCCAGTTACTCCGGTTTCGCCGTCAGTCCACGACAATGACACGGAATGTGCGAGCGGCGTCACACCTGTGCCCGTAAGACCGATCGTGGCTGGGGTATTGGTGGCGTTGCTGCTAACGATTACTGTCCCGCTCGCGGCTCCCGTGGTTGATGGAGTGAATGTTGCGTTAACAACTGTGGTTTGTCCGGGACTGAGAATCAAGCCTGTGGCGCCGCCAGCGTTAAAGCCGGCTCCAGACACCATAACCTGAGAGATCGTCACGTTCGAATTTCCGGCGTTGGTCAATGTTACATTTTGCAAGCTGCTGCTCGACACGTTTACGTTGCCAAAGTTCAAGTTTGAGACATTAGGGCTCAGAACAATGGTTGGCGCTGGCGCAACCGATAGAGTCGCGGCTGCACTGGTGGCGCTTCCCGCTGCGTTGCTGATCACCACGGAGAATCCTGCGCCGTTATCTGAAGTGCTCGTTGCGGGCGTCATGTAGGTTGACCCGCTCGCACCAGAGATCGATAAACCATTTCTCTTCCATTGATAGGACATTGGCGCTGTCCCCGTGGCAGCTGCGGAGAACACTGCGGAGTTGGGAGCCGTCACTGCCTGGCTGTTTGGTTGAATGGTGATAACCGGCGCTGACATCACTGCATTTACAGTCAATAAGGCGGGATTACTTGTCACTGAGCCAAAATTGTTGCTGACCGTAACGGTAAACTGACAGCCGCTATCCGAAACTGTGGTCGCTGGTGTCGAGTAACTAGAATTGCTCGCGCCGCTAATAGCTCCGCCATTTTTTTGCCATTGATAAGTCACGCCGTTACCCATTGCGGATACCGAAAAGCTAGTTGACTGGCCCGCTGTAACCGTTTGGCTCAGCGGTTGAGCTGTGATGTGAGGCGCTTTGTGTTTCTGGCCGTTAGCTGTTTGCGCTAGCGTCGCTGTCGCCTCCAATGTTGCGCCTGCCAAGAATAAGAATGAGGCAATCATCGCCCTTTGCAATCTTCTCGTGTATGTGTTCACGTTCGTTCCCCGTTTCGCAGCGCTTCACTAGCCGTGTGACTGATCGCAATAGCTGGAATGTCTCGATGTTGAAGCGTAGATTAGGGACAATTGGTGAACTACTGTTCGCACGGACAGAATCGGTTCAACTGTGAGTGCCCTTTTAAAGAGCGGGTGTGACTGTCCCTCCGGGCAAGGTGCCCGCCCTCGAGTCACATGGTGGAAGATTACGAACGGGATATAGCAGGTGCTCCCAGCAGGGAGCTGCACGTCCAAACGTCCAACACAATTCCGAATTGACGCGCAGTCTATCCGCCTCGGTTTGAGGTCGTGCGCAGCAGTCGAAGAAAGCCGCTTCTTCTTTACCTTGCAACACCATATTTTCCACGCAGAGTGCCTCTCGCCCGATCTTTCGGCGATTAGCGCCTGGCGACGTCCCGCCTCACTACTTCAACGCGAAATCTCCGGCATTGCTCGCTTCATCAGCAAAATAATCCGTGCTACCAGCCACAAAAATCCACGCGTAAGCCAATGGCGAGATTATGGCTAGAATATGGTAGAATAATGGCGAGATTAAAGGCGAGATCCTGGCGAAGAAATATATCCATGACCTGCATAGTTGGCCTGAGTTTACATGGGATTCGAAGGCGCTCGCTCCTCTACTCTCGGAAGTGCGGTTATGTCAGGGATTATTGGTCGGCAAGATGCGTGGCTATGGCCTCGCTTCCCGATGGACCGCGACCTTAAAAGTTCTTACCGAAGAAACGATCAGCTCCAGCGCAATCGAAGGGGTTGTGCTGGATCCAGAGAATGTTCGTTCTTCGCTCTCTCGCATGCTAGGGCTTGAGATCGGCGGACTCACGGCAAGCAAGGATTGGTTCGTCGATGGCGTCGTTGAAATGATGTTGGACGCGACGCAGAAATTCAGCACGTCTCTAGCCAGGGAACGGTTGTTTGACTGGCACTCACATCTCTTTCCGGCCTTTCGCACGACTCGCGATAAATTTCGAGTTGGCGCCTGGCGTGACGATAGCCAGGGGCCAATGCAAGTTGTGTCCGGACCAGTCGGTCGTCACAGGATTCATTATGAAGCACCCGCGGCTGATCGCCTCGAGGCCGAGATGGGGAAGTTCCTCGCGTGGTTCGACGGCAAAGAACAAGATGATCCGCTCGTAAAGGCGGCAATTGCGCATTTGTGGTTCGTTACGATCCATCCCTTTGAAGATGGGAACGGCAGGATCGCAAGAGCAATCGCTGAAATGTGTTTGGCCAGATCCGACAGGAGTTCTCAGCGTTTCTACAGCATGTCGTCGCAGATTCTCGAGGAGAGGGAGGGTTATTACGAAGTTCTTCAGAAGACTCAGACCGGGTCGCTGGACATCACAAAATGGCTAATGTGGTTTCTCGGTTGCCTGGATAGGGCCATTGAACAATCAAATCAAATCACTAGCAGCGCTCTTGAAAAGGAATTGTTCTGGAAGACATTAAAGCAAAAGAGAGTCTCTCTCAATAGTCGGCAGACAAAAGTCCTAAACAAACTATTCGGCGGATTCGAAGGGAAACTGACCAGAGATAAGTGGATGAAAATTACCAAGGCTTCTTCGCGAACTGCGCTTCGAGATATCGAAGAGCTGATAGCTGTAGGGGTCATCGAACAAGAAGAGGCCGGAGGAAGAAGCACTTCCTACAGGCTAAAGAAGATCGTGCTTTGAGTGGCCGCTCTGGACTGACACATGTTTTACGTTGCTCGGCCAAATTCCTCCAAAGCGAGGTTATATCTTTATCAGAATTACAACCGCCTAAAAACCGCGGCGTAATGCAAGTAACCGACTTCGGGCTCTCCGGCCGATATACACCTTCCTTTTGGGTGAGCGCGATTGTGAGCGGTTGCTCCACTTTAACCTCTTCAAACAATGATGCGAACATCGTTGGGAAACCCATCCTGACACCGCTTCATACCCATTCCGACGTCGAAAAAAGGCGGCCAGCGATGCCTTGAGGACATCAACATTTTTTGATCAGCCACAACTCAAAAACTATCTCCGAGGTTGCTCAATTGTCAGAGGAAGAATTACAGGAATGGAATTGGAAGCATTTAATTTCGGCAAGGAATGAATTTAACCTTGGTGTAATAAAAAAAATGGTGGACGTGACCGGGATCGAACCGGTGACCCCTTGCTTGCAAAGCAAGTGCTCTCCCAGCTGAGCTACACGCCCACAGCGGAAACGATAATTCATTTTAACGCGTTTGTACGCCTTCGTCATACTAACTCGCACTAATGTCCTATGCCGTCAGAAAGGTCAAAACCCTGTCGTGCTCCGTGGTTCATGCGGTTGAGTAAAACCGTTCATGTTCATCCGGCAGCAGCGGGGCAAGAAGGGCTAAGTAAAGACTACCCTGAAAACCGATGCCGCATTTCGCGACATCGATCTTCACTCCGCCCTCGCCAAGATGCTTTCGGATTACATTGGCGACCGCAAGGAAGGATTTCTGTTGCAGACTCGTCGCGGAAACATGCTTTCGCCCGAAAGTTTTTTCCGGAACGGGTTGGCGGCAATCTTCAAGCGGATGGGAAGAACTCGCGTTCGCTTCAATGCTTTCCGCCGATTTCGGGAATCGGTGCTGCTCAGGTCGGAATGTCGCCAAATCCTAATGGACTATTGGATGGGACATGAGAACCCGGACATGAGCGCACGCTACGGGAGACAGTTAATCGAAGACGTAAAGTACCGAAAGGAGTGGGCTCAGAAAGTGGGACTCGGCTTCGACCTTCCTCAGGCTGAGCCGCCCTCGGACGTGAATTGCGCTACGTGCGCTACAAATTTCGTGGATCACGCGCCGGCGGCAAATGCGTAAATCATTTAAT
>JAUTXJ010000300.1 GCA_030838075.1 Acidobacteriaceae bacterium | reverse complement strand
ATACCAATTTTCCGTCGGGCGTGAACTTCAAGCGGTTCGCGCCTCGAACATTTGCGTTTAGAGTTTGAACTACTTTTTTTGCTGCGAGATCGATTACGGAAATTGTGCCGTCCTGCGAGTTACCGACCCAGATTTCCTTACCGTCGGGAGAAACGTCGAAACCTTCTGAGCCCCTGCCAACCGGAATGACTGTTTCGGACCAATTGGTTCGCGGAGCGGGTCTGGGGTCGCCGGGAGGCGGTGGGGGACCGCCGGAGCTGTTCGTTTTTTCAAGGACGCTGATGGTGGCGGAATTGACGTTCGAAGTGATGATGGGATTCAGATTGGGGAAAACGTAAATCATGTGGGTGCGGTCCTGGCCAGTGCCGAGGATCCAGTCGATTTGTTTTGTTGACGGATCGTAACTGCCGATGGCTTTGGCGGCTTCGGCGGTGAACCAGACTTTTCCGCCGGCAAATGCAAGGCCGTGAGGGCCGCGCAATGCGCCGAGGTCGAATACCGGTAAGATTTTTTGCGCTACAAGATCGACAGGAGTGATGGTGTTGTCAACACCGCCACCGTAATTGGAAATGTAGGCGAATTTGCCGTCATCGGAAGCGATCACTTCGTGAGGATCTGGGCCCGCGGGGACGTTAGCGATGACCGCCAGAGTTGTGGGATCGACGATTGAGAGCGTCTGATCGCTCTTGGAAAGAGCCAGCAGCGAAACGGATGGAGTGTCTGCCGCTTTCATGACGGTCGAGAAAAGACCGAACAGAATTATCGCGGCAAATTTTCTAAATTTGCTGATTTTTGGCGTCGTCATGCGCACCTCTCGTATATGAACGCTCAAAAGTCTGCGCCCAGTTGTTAAATTTCACAAGACTTGGCAGGCACAGGGAACGCTAGCGCTGACTGACCGGCCCAAGGACCCATGTTCATACCTCAACTGCGAACATGGGGCACCCGACGCCTCGAAGCGTTGAATGTGTTGCTTGATTTACTTGAAGAATTCCCACATAGCTGGAGCGGTGGCGGCGTCGCCGGGGAGTTTTGTTACGCCGAGGCCCTCGAGCATGAGGCGGAGGACGCTTTGGTGTTGGTATAAGGCGATGGACTTGTAAGCCGGTTTTCCGAAGGGGCTGACGATAACGGCGGCGACGTGACCGCCTCCCTGAGTGAAGTCCAGGCTGTTGCCTTCGTCGAAAACGATTATGAGCAGGCCGTCTTTTTGAAATACCGGGCTGTTGATTAACGGGTCGATATTGGTTTTGAGCCAAGCATCGGCGGTGCCGAGGGGACAATCATGCGCGTCGTCGCAACTGTTCGGAACGATGAAGGAATATGCGGGCAGGTTGGCGGAGGGAAGATCTGCGGCGAATTCAGAAAAGGGGATCAGATTTTGCGCTTGCGCGGGGGTGTTCTGCACATCGGTCAAGTATGCGAGGGGATTGTGGCGCACCAGGTAGTTACCGGTGTTACCTCCGGTATAGCCGGCGTTCGGTAAGTCCTCGGCGTAAGACTTCCAGGATTTGCCGGCGGCGATGAGCTCACGGACTACGTTGTCGTTTGAGACGGGGAATGATTGCGGAGTTTCGCTGTCGATGATGGTGAGCGTTTTCCCAACGGTCATCTCAAAATAGTCGGGAATGGAAGGGTGCAAGTTTGCGTAGTAATTGGTGGCGAGACCGTAGGTATTGGCGAGGCTGTTGAAGTACGGCATAGACGAGTTGCCGATGACGTCGCCATAGCTGGCGTTTTCTTCAACAACAATAAACACGTGGCCAAATTGAGGATTGGTTTGGCCGAGGGTCTGGGCCGGCGGGGCCACATTGGCCGCACCGCCGCCGCAACCAGCCAGCGAAAACATGAGACTGACGAATCCAGTAATCAAAACAGAAGAATTACGCTTAGACGATGGGGTAGGAGGCATATTTAATTTTAGCGTGGGGGCTCTTGAGGGCCTATACAGGTAGGACGGTATGGTGGATGGGCGAGGACGGTATGGGAGAAATCAGTGGTACTTGAGCCAGCGTTGCGGGACCTTCGTTGACTGAAAAATATTTGCAACCTAAGATTACGCGACAATGGAAGACGCATCCTCGCTCATCGGGCAAACCATTTCGCACTACCGCATCATCGAGAAGCTTGGCGGTGGGGGAATGGGAGTGGTTTACAAGGCGGAGGACGTTAAGCTGCACCGTTTTGTGGCTCTGAAGTTCCTTCCGGAAGCAGTCGCGCTGGATGCGATAGCGCTCAACCGATTTAACCGCGAAGCGCAAGCAGCTTCCGCACTGAACCATCCAAACATTTGCACGATTTATGAAATTGGCGAGCAGGACGGGCGGCCGTTTATCGCGATGGAGTTTCTGGATGGGTACACGCTCAAGCACCGGATTGATAGTGGAAAGTTACTCGCCGAAGAACTTCTGGATCTTTCTATAGAAATTGCGGATGCGCTGGAAGCGGCCCACGGCGAAGGCATCGTTCATCGGGACATCAAACCAGCCAATATTTTTGTGACCAAACGTGGGCACGCCAAGGTTTTGGATTTTGGGTTGGCAAAGGTCGCGCCCGGAGCCGGAGCGGAAAATTCCGGGCTGGCAACCATTACTGCGCAAGAGTTGTTGACGAGCCCGGGAACGACGCTGGGAACCATCGCGTACATGTCGCCGGAACAGGCTCGCGGGCAAGAATTGGATGCGCGCACGGATTTATTTTCGTTCGGCGCAGTGTTGTATGAGATGGCCACGGGGCGCTTGGCATTTTCGGGGGAGACGCCGGCGATTGCGATGGACGCGATCTTGAACCGTGCGCCGATGGCGGCTGGACGGGTCAATCCTGAACTTTCGCCGAAGCTGGAAGCGATCATTGAAAAAGCGATCGAGAAGGATCGCAAGCTGCGGTATCAGAGCGCGACCGATATCAAGACGGACTTAGGGCGGGTGAAGAGGGACGAAACAGCGTCGAGTGCGGCACGGGTTGCTGCGGAGCAATCCGAATCCGGAAAAATGGCTGCGGCAGCCGCGCCTGCAAAATCAAAACGAAGGAATCGGATTACGTTGGCTGGCGTGCTGGTAGCGGGCTTATTGGTGGCGGGCTTGTATTGGTTTTACGGGCGCGGGCCGGCGACGAAAGAAAAGGCGAAGGTTGATGCGTCTTTGGTGGCGGTTCCGTTCACGACCTTCAAAGGACAGGAGGTGATGCCAACATTTTCGCCGGATGGAAGCCAAATCGCGTTCGCGTGGGACGGAGGGACAGGTAACCCCTTCGATCTGTACGTAAAAGTGGTGGGCAAAGAGAGCATTTCGAAGCTTACACACAAACCCTCGCCATTTCTTGCGCCGTCGTGGTCGCCCGACGGGACGACGATTGCTTTTGCGCGAAAGGCCGCTAGCGATTCGGGAGTGTTCGAAATTCCGTCGATTGGAGGACCAGAACGAAAGCTTGCGTCGGCAACATTTACCTACACGCCGGTGATGTCCATGAGTTGGTCGAGCGACGGGAGATTGCTGACTTATAGTGACGGAGATGGAGTAATGCATTTGCTAGACCACGAAAATGGAGAGCTGACTACTTTGGCGCATCCCGCGGAGTGCGACCGAGGTTGGTCTCCAGCTTTTTCCCCGGATGGGAAGCGCATAGCGTTTTTGTGCGAACGCAATAACCTTTTCTTTGTTTTTGTGACGAGGCCCGATAGCACGGGAGTTCGGCAAATATCCGATGAAGACATGGGACCGCAAACCCTGGCATGGACCGCCGATGGAAAACGGGTGCTGCTTACAAATCCGCGGACCAACCAATTGCTGGAAATAGATATGGAGAATGGCAAACAGGTGCCGCTCATTTTTACGCAGGACGGCTCGCAACCGGCGGTGGCGAGAAGCGGAGGACGATTAGGATACACGCGCAGTTTCGAGAACGTGGATATTTGGGGAACGAGACTCGAGGCCAAAGGCGCGGAGCCGCAACGCATGCTGGTATCTTCCACCCGAATGCAACGGGGGCCGGACATTTCGCCAGATGGAAAAAGAATTGCATTTGAATCGGATCGAAGCGGAGTGCAAGAGGTCTGGGTTGCGGACATCGATGGTGCCAACGCAGTGCAACTGACGCACTTCAATAACCCACTTACCGGAAGCCCCAGATGGTCGCCGAACGGACAATTAATCGCGTTTGATTCCCGGGCCGGCGGACAGGCCGGAGTATATATCGTCAATCCTGACGGCGGGACTCCCAAAAGATTCTCGCCAAATGCGAATGGTGATTCGATGCCCACGTGGTCGCGAGATGGCAAGTGGATTTACGTTTCGGAGTCGGACCGGGAGAACACAGACATCTACAAAATTCCATTGGGAGGGGGCACCGCAAAGCCGATCGCCAAGGCGGTAATGCTAACTGGAAACCTGCAAGAATCCGAAGATCGGAGGTGGCTGTACTACGCGAAGGGCGATCAGGGAGCGGAAATTAGAGTCGTTTCCAGTGACGGGAGCGAAGACCGCACCGTGACCGGAATGCCGAGACTGGGCGGTATGACCGACTGGGCGTTGAGCAAAGACGGTATATATTTTCTGGATCGGGGAACGACACCTGCAACGATCAAGCTATTTGAATTAGGCACCAAAAAAATACGGCAAATTGCAACACTCACTAAACCGCCGCAGATTTGGGGAGGGTTCTGTGTTTCGCCCGACGGAAAGTGGTTCGCTTATACGCAAGTGGATGACACGCCGGCCGATATTATGCTGGTGGAAAATTTTCACTAGTAGAGATCAGAACAATGCAGTGGCGTCCAAGGAATACCGCGTTTACCTGATGGCGAACGAAGGGCGCGGTGCGCTGTAGTAGGGTGCGGGCCTCACGACTACTTGAAGGAGATAAAACATGGCTGATAGCAAAAAGTGCGCGCATCCGGTTTGTTCTTGCACGGTGACGTCGGGGAAATATTGCAGCGTGGAGTGTGAAGCGATGGAGAAGACTCCGGACATTGCTTGCAAGTGCGGGCACGCGGGTTGCAGCGCTTCGGCGGCAGCAACAGCGTAACCTCTAACGGAACTAGCGCTTTTTGGGTGATGGGCTCTTGGCGGGCTGAGGTTTTGACCGCGGAGGGCCTTTTTTGTCGGCCTTGATGTTTTTTTCGAGGCGAAGCTTCCATGCGGTACGTAATGCGCCGGTGAGTAAATCTTCGTTGGCGAGATCGAGGCGGACGTGCGTTGCGCCGTTGCGGCCCCAGCCGCCTTTTACGGGGATGAAGACTTCGGATACTTCTTCCACGAAGGCGGCTTGCTGCTCTGGGGTGATCATGATGTTGCCGTAGCCTAGTTTTGCGGCGGCTAGCGTGCCGAAAATTCTGCCGCCAACTCGAAAATCGGGGCTGCCCATGTGGGAGAATTCTTTGGCACCTTCTAGACTGAGGGCGATGCGGCGGAAGTCGTGGATGTTCACGATTTTTACCTTGGTGACGTGATACCAATGCAAACCGTGGGAAAGTTCCTCGGCAGC
>JAUTXJ010000290.1 GCA_030838075.1 Acidobacteriaceae bacterium | reverse complement strand
CGTTCGATTGAAAAACTGCCCCCGGGATACCGTACCGTGTTCGTGCTGCACGACGTGCAAGGCTACGAGCATAACGAGATTGCGGACATCATGGGCTGCTCGGTAGGTAATTCCAAGTCGCAGTTGCATAAGGCTCGAACCCGGTTGCGTAACTTGCTGCAAGAGGAAGTCCGAGAGCAAGCGAGAAACGAACGCCAGATTGCAAAAACGCAGACGGGACAGGCGGATTGAGCTAGAATAGGGCGCAATTCGTGTCATCGATGAGCACGAGAAGCGGGGCGGAAAGCCATCCAGTGTCCTTTCCGCGGGGTGATGTGCAATGCAGTGCAAGGAATTAGAAGTATTCTTTGAAGAAGAAGGTTTGGCGCCACTTTCTGCAGCTGCCCGCCAACATTTGTCTGAATGTCACGCCTGTAAGCATTTTTTTGATGACGTAACAGGTATCGTGGCACTTGCGCACCAGCTACCCGCCGAGATTGATCCTCCTGAACACATCTGGATTTCCATCCGAAATGAGCTGGTACGCGAAAGAACTATCCGCGAAATATCCAGCGACCGGGTGCCGTGGTGGCAATCGTTCGCGGAGCTATTCCGGAATCGCAACCTGGCTACCGCGGCAGTGGCGATGGTGATGATCGTGGTGGCATTTTTGCTGGGAAGCAAGCCCCGCGAACAGGTTCTGCAGGTACAAGAAGATCCTTACGCTTCGACGGTTACAGCGTTGAGCCAGCAGGAGCACGATCTGGCGAACATGCAGCTGGCCAGCACCGGGGAAAATTCCGCAGTGGATGCTTCGCTGCGACAAAATCTGCAACAAGTTAACGAGTTCATTGCCGATTGCGAGCGTCGCGTTAGGGAAGAACCCTCCGATGAACTTGCACGCGAATATCTAACTAACGCGTATCAGCAGAAAGCGCAATTACTGTCCGCGATGATGGATCGCGGGGGGAGCCTGAACTGAAATGAAGCTATCGACGGTATTGAGGCGAAGCACAATTCTGCCGGTAATTGGCGCGGGCGTGTTGCTGTCGTCCTGGATGGCGGCTGACGCGGCGCCGCAGCGAGTGGAAAAACACTTCACGGTCAAGGGCCGGCCGGTAGTGGTGATCCGCAATATCGGCAACGGGCGCATTGAAGTGAAGTCCTGGAAAAATGCTGAAATCGTGGTGACCGGCACGAAGGCCTCCGAAAAGATTGCGGTGGAGACGGAACAAGCGGGCGACCGGATCGACGTAACCTCTAGGGTTGTAGATCCCAGCGCCAGCGCCAGCGCCAAGGAAATGGAAGCGAACTTTGTGTTGATGGTTCCAGAGCAAACGGAATTACAGCTTAGAACCCAGACGGGATTAATTTACGTCGAGCAGGTCACTGGGGACATGACTCTCGACAGTGTGGCGGGGGATGTACATTTGAAAGAAGTGTCCGGCTACATTATCGTGACCACCACGGGTGGTTCACTGGTCTGCACACAATGCGGGGGGAAATTGGAATTTAGTTCTATCAGCGGCAGTGCTCAGGTGTTGCAACCAAGTTTGAGCAACGTGAAGTTGCGGACCATGACCGGCAATATTTTGTTTGACGGCGATTTCGTGCATACCGGGCTATACAGCATGCGCAGCGGAAAAGGCTTAGTGGAAGTGCGCTTCTCCGGCAGTGACTCCTTTGACTTGAACGCGCAAACGGCCACCGGCACGGTGGACAATCAAGCCGCGGAATATCTCAAGCCTGATTCCCACGGTGTGAAACACATGGCCTCGAAATTCTCCAAGAGCCTTTTCGGCACAGTGGGCACGGGTTTCGCGAAGGTCGAACTTTCCTCCTACAGTGGTACAATCCGCATTCTGAAGCGCGATTAGTTATTCTCGGCAAACTAACGTGACACAACCTCCGCCTTTGCGCGGGCCGCGCGTCCGTGTACAGATTTTATGCCTTGCAGGGTTTATGGGCTCGGGCAAAACTACCGTGGGAACGCTGTTGGCTCGTCAACTTGCGTGGCGATTCGTAGATCTGGACGCACGGATCGAAGAGAGCGCGGGGTTGTCCATTCCGGAAATATTCGAACGGCTGGGCGAGACGGCGTTTCGGCAAATGGAAGCGGATCAACTGCGGGCCGCGCTCGGCAGGGCTGCGGAACATAAAGAAGGCACGGTGCTGGCGCTAGGTGGGGGCACGTATGCGCAGGCGGGATGCCCGGAATTTTTGCGCGTGGCCGGTGTGACAGTATTGTGGCTGGATACGCCGATAGAGACACTGCTGTCGCGCTGCATGATCATGCCGGGGCGGCCATTGTTTCGCGATGAATCGAGCTTTCGAATGCTGCATGCTCAACGACTGCCGTCGTACCAGCAGGCGGATTACCGCGTGGACAGTTCGGCGGAGCCTGCGACGGTAGTAGCGGAAATATTGCGGCGTGGCATCGCCGGCGGCGGGGCGGGCGAAGAACATCTCGTGGTGGAGAAACCGTGATGCTCGCGATGAGGTGGATGGAGGTGCCGATGAAAAAAGCTTCCGCGAAAATGCGTTTGCTGCCGACAATCGCAATGGTTTTGGGCTGCGTTATTTCCGCGCTGGTCGTGGCGAATGGCGGTGCGGCCGCTGGCGGGGCCTCAGTTTTTAGTCCAGACAAAGGAAGACTCGTAATCCAATTGAACGGCGAAACTATCGGCAGCGAGCAGTTCGAACTTACGCAGACGGGAAACAACTGGCTGGCGAAAGGGACGACGGAATTGAAGGTACCGGGAACCACGCCGGCGACCAGCGTCAGCGGAACGTTGATGTTGCAGCCGGACGGCGCACCCATCAGCTACGAGTGGACTTCGCGCGCTGACAAAACTAACGGAGCGCACGTTGTTTTTTCCAACGGCACTGCGAAGATAACTTTGCAGATGCAGGGGGCGCGTCCGTTTGAACAAGATCTGTCGTTCAACGTCCCAGTGATTGCGATTCTGGACAACAATCTGTATCACCAGTATGCGTTGCTGGCGAAATTGTATGACTGGTCGAAGCGTGGCGCGCAAACTTTTCCTGTGCTTATCCCGCAAGATCTGACGCCGGGAACTATTTCGGTGGAAGCTACGGGTCCGCAGACAGTGGACGGAAAAGCTTATGAAGGATTGCGGGTGACTACAGCGGATCTGGAAGTGATGGTATTGCTCGATTCGAATCACCGGCTGATGCGGCTGGAAGTGCCTAGCGCTAAAGTTTCGGTCGTGCGGCAGTAATTCGACTGGGATCCTGCGTGCTTCAAAGACAAAACTTCAAAGACAAAGCTTCAAAGACAAAACTTCAAAGGCAAAATTTCAAAGGCAAAACTTCAAAGACAAGTTCAAAGGCTCAGAAAAAGCGGTAGTGGGGCAGTTTTTAAA
>JAUTXJ010000288.1 GCA_030838075.1 Acidobacteriaceae bacterium | reverse complement strand
ATTCTTACTTGCATGCGGTTCATTTTTCAGGTCCCTATCCACGGTAGCGTCCTGCTTCTGGCCTTGCTCTCGTTGCCTTACCTGTTCGTATCCCTTTCATTGGGCATTTTAATTTCCAGTAAAGCAGGCACCCAGGGCGAGGCCATGCAACTCGCCTTCGTTACCATCCTGCCCAGCATTTTCTTTTCCGGCTATATCTTCCCGCGCGAAACCATGCCCATCTTTTTTCGCGTCATCAGCTATTTCGTCCCCGCCAGCTATTTCATCAACATCACTCGCGGAATTATTCTTCGCGGCGCCGGAATTCAACATCTATGGATGGACGGCCTCGCACTTTTCGCCATGGGCACATTTTTGTTGATCGTGGCCGCACGCCGTTTCCAAAACAAAGTCATCATGGCGTGAGGACTTTTCCACCTCTGCACCGCGACTTCTCTTGCGAAATCTAACTCGCCTTGCTTAACGAGCAACTTTGAATTTGCTCTAACCCGCGATTCGCCGCGGCGCCATTCCACGACAGCGACATCTGCGGACAACCCCCTGTTCTGGTTCTCTCCTCCCAGGGACGCGTCGAAAATCCGTGCTCTTTTCGAATTTTCGCCACGCGCTCTCCCACCTTTCGTCGGTATTCTTCCGGCGCATAGCCATTTTTCGCGTACCACTCCTCGTATTGTTTCGCCAGCCGCGGAAACTTCTGCCGCACGAACGGGAGAAACTGCTTTGCTGAAGACGGCATAAGAAACAGCGCATTCGAGAAAAACCATTGCGCGCCGGCTGCGCGCACAGCCGTAGCGACCGCTTCCAAATCTCCATCGCGATCGGTTATTCCAGGAATCAGCGGCGACGCCGAAACTCCCACTGCTAATCCCGCATCGCTCAATTGCTTCACCGCCGCAACGCGCAAATCCGGCCGCGGCGCTCGCGGTTCCAGAAGCCGCGCCAGCCTTGGCCGCATCGTCGTAATCGTCACGTTGAGAGAAAGGGAGGAACGTTCCGCTATGCGTTTGAATACATCAATGTCGCGCACGATTTGATTGGACTTTGTAATAACCGAAATGCTCAGGCCCTGGCGTTTCGCCAATTCCTCCAGGCACGCTCGAGTAACGCCGTATTCTTTTTCCGCCGGCTGGTAAGGATCAGTCGCCGTTCCAATGGCGATGTGGTCCGGGCGCTCGCCGCCGGAGGCCTGCGACTGATAGGAATATTTGCGCGCTACGTCCCACGCCAGCAGTGCCGCGGCATCCTTCTTCACATATATCTTTTTCTCGAATTCACCGCCGTCCAGCTCCATGTATTCGTGCGTGTACCGCGCGTAGCAGTAGTGGCAGCCGAATTCGCAGCCGCGATAAGGATTAATGGTCCATTCGAATGGCACACGCCGCGAATCGCAACGGTTCAGGATGGATTTGACCGGCAACAAAAAATATTCCGGCCGCTCAGACGAAGTCCGGCGAGTTTCTGCCGGAGGAGATTTTGCTGCGAGGCGGGCTATACCTATCAACGGCGGATTTACGCCATTGGCAGGTGCCACAACAGCAGCACGGGTACCGGTCTCTGACAGGTTTTGGGAGCCTGCCGAAACCGCTGGTGACGGGGGGCAATCCGCCACGTTCGTACCCGGGTTGCTGTTGTGTGGATCGCTAGCGACCGGGGCAGGGTCTGCGATCCCATTCTTTGGGCTTTGCGTGTCAGGGCAATCGGGAAAGAGAGACGCGGTGATTGATGGTGCGATGCGCCGTCGAGCGAAAATTCTCGACGGCGAGGGGAACGACATTGGGGACATAGCCCACCTCGAAGCACGACAATAGTATTTCGCTTTTTGTTCGCCTAGTCAACAAGTATTTTCGCCTTTATTTCGCCTTGGGCTGTTTCCTTGGTCGACCTCCGAACCATTCCTCACTAATTCGGTTCCTGTGAATTGCCTCCCTCGCCTTCGCGGAGTATCCTGCCGTAGCCTTAAAGTCGTTGATCGGCGCACGCCATCCCGGAGGAACACATCGAGTATGTTTTTGCGTTTACTTTGTCTGACATGCTCGTTGCTTTTCTGCGCTAACCTCCACAGCAACCGGTCCTTCGCCCAACAAGCCGGGGGACCTCCCCAGCAGCCCGCACCCGCCCAAGTACCGAAGCCCGCGCAGGCTCCCGCGAGCCCGCAATCGACGCACTACCCCATCCTTCTTCTCGGACATGGCAGCGATCCCGTTTGGAGTGTGCTCATCGGCCAGAAAGGCCCGGAACGATTTGACCGCGCCAATTACCCGCCGATCGCGCTTGAGCCGTCTAGTGTCAACGCGGAAGGGGCGGAGTCCTGGGTCTATCGCGCCAAAGATATCGCCACCGGCGCGGACGTAACTCTCCATCTCACGCGCGAGGTTTGTATTGACGCCGCCGCTCCGGAGATCCCACCGAAGACGGCACCGACGCCACCCGGAAATCCCACAACATCCGCCACGCCTCCTTCAACGATCGCAAAAAATGCGTTTCGCATCGTGCTTGAGCACGCCCAGATCGGCACATTCCGCGGCTGCGCCCGCGTCGCCGCGGAACTCTTCCCGAAAATCGTGAACCAGGGCGCGGACGACGACGACACCGACAAGAAAAAACCGCCGGTTACTGCCATCACAAACTTTAAAGCTCCCACAGCGGTGGCCTATTTAACTTCGACCGGCAAAATTATCGTCAGCCGTGGAGCGGCTAAAAAAGTGATTCCTGTTGCCGGCACCGAGCCCTCGCTTTCTCACGACGGCAAAAAACTTCTCTACACGCGCAACGATTCCAAAATGGGCTCCGAGCGCACCATCGTGCTCTACGATTCCGACACTGCTCGCTCCAAAGATTTGGTTCATGGCACAGTGCGCGAGGCTTTCTGGTCGCCGGACGATTCGCGCTTCGCCTATCTGCAATCGCAGGATCAGAAATGGCGCGTAGTGTCGTCACCCATCAGCACGCCAGAAACCGCTACGCCTCCTTACAATGGAAGTGTGGATTCGCTGCAAGGCTGGACAGATGTCCACACGGTGCTAGCAAACGACCCGCAGAGCCTTTCCTGGATCGCTGACGACCGGCCGCAACAATCCGTGCCGCTCAAAGAAATCTACGGCGACACTTTCCGGGTATCGGATTCCGACACCATACGCATCAATCCCGTGAATCCGGATTTACTGTTGGTGTCCGCAAAGTATTTCACTGCGCCGGCCGGGGCCCCTGCCGATGCTTCCGGAATTTTCCTATATGAAATTCGCGCCAAACGGCGTGTCATGCTAACTCCTCCGGAGCAATGGTCCAGCCATGGCGAATGGTCTCGCGACGGTATCCAAATCTTTTATACTCGTCGAATGTCGGCAACTTCCTCGGTGACCTACCGGATTTTCTGGGACGGCAGTGGGGCCCGACGTTATGTGGATGGAACCGATTTTGTAGTCGGTCAGTAAAAAGTTTGGAGAACAAATCATGGCCAGTAATATTTGGGCAGCTCCAGTAACGCGAGCATCAGTCACGAGAACGTCGATCGTTTACGGCGCGTTCGCTCTTATTCTGTTGATCGCCCAGCCGCTGCGAGCTCAACAACCCTCGCCGGATCCCGGTCCCATACCCCCGCCATCACAGCCGGCTCCCAATTCCCCCAGCGCTCCAACCCCCCCCGTAGCCCCGGCCAACGCCCCGGCAGGCGCTTCTCCTTCAGCGCATATGATGCGCACCTGGCGCCGCCTCACGTACACGTGCGACGGGGACGCGAAAGTGGTCGTCAACTTACACGCAAAACAGGCTCGCGTGGTCTATAAAGGACACACCTACAACCTGCAGCAGGCTGACGAATCCGAGGGCCAGAAATATACCGACGGTGCAGTGGTCTGGCGCATCAAGGATGAAGTCGGGAATCTCGACCGTTCTACCAAATCCGGTGGCAACAAATCCCTGGCTGCCGGTTGCCATCTGCAAAGTACCGACACTGCGTCCCCGACACCTCCGCCAGCTCATCGTTAGGCTGGTTCTCGCCAATCAAATCGCTAGGCGGCGGGGTCCAGTCGTACTCCAAGTCCTCAACGACAGAATCGTCCTTTGTTCATTGGCCGATACGCGGCACCTGCACTTATGCAAACTCGGTGCGTCCCGCCCGGCGGCTATAATCGAAGGATGCAAAGTGGTACTCCAACCACGGCTGAAAAACCTCGCCAGGTGGCCATTCTCGTTCTCGAAGAGGACGCCGAAAACGCCGAGGCTGTTCGACAGCTACTCGATTCTGAGGGTTGGCGAGTACTCATCGTCACCGACAGCAACCTGCTTTTGAACGAACTTCGCAACGGCGAATGGGCCCTGGTGGTAGCCAACGTGGCCGTCACCGGCGCAGATAGCGCGGCCTTTATCACCTTGCGGGAGCTGGCTTCTGTTCCGGCAGAAGACGGCGGCCGCATCCGCGTACTTTTTATCGTGCCGGAAATGGCGGACATCAAATATGTGCAATTGCTGGAGCAGGCGCGTCTTCCGTACGTCGCGCGGCCGTTTAATTTCCACGATTTTATTCAAAAAGTGAGTGACCTGCTGTTCGAAGTGCACGCCATTGCCGTTCCACTTCGGCAGGTTAGCCGTGAGTTCGGCGTAGTGCGCAAAAAGAAACAGGATGCTAGCCGCGGTAATAACAGTATGTTCGCTTCGCGCGAGTCCTATTCCTATTCCGAGGAAGAAGTGGCGGAATATGAACGGCAGGAAGCTAGTTCCAGCAAGCGCCACAAACCGCGCATCAATCTCGGCGATCCCAACGGGTAGGCTGTCTCGCACCACAATTTGTTCTTCTTGCCGGGCAAATTCCCTCTTTCAACTTGGCGCTGCAAGATTTCGCTAGTGGCTCGTTCTAATCCCGTGCGCTCACGCACAGGAGGCTCACATGGAACGCTCGCTACTGAGTGCTTTCGCAGGCACTCTTCTCGGAATCAGCTCGTTAGGAAGTGCAGTTTTCGTATGGGCTGGATCAGGGTCGCCCGGTTCGCAACCCAAACCGGAAGGCGATTGGCGTCTTCTCGATCCCATCACTTACGAAAATATTTCCATCTTTCCGGTGATCAGCTCTGTATCGCGGGATACCAGTGCATTCGTCACGCTGGATGAGGGACTTTCCAGCGGTGAAGTGATCGTCCGCGAGC
>JAUTXJ010000250.1 GCA_030838075.1 Acidobacteriaceae bacterium | reverse complement strand
CTTAACGTCACCGCATTCGCCCGCTCCTCACCCAGCCCGGTGAGCCGCGTGAGCATCTTGTTTGCATCTCGTGCCGCCTCCAGTAACGGCACAAATAGCGTGTCTGGATCTCCAAATGTGCGCGTGTACAGCATCTGGGGAAAGCCCACGATCTCAATGCCCGCCGATCCCCCCGCTGCGTTGTCAGCGCGCCCGGCGGGTTTTGTCCCGGGCGCAGCTCCCACTTTCGCCATTTCTATTCCTCGTGCGTTGCGCCCGGCTCATACGCCGTCCGGGACGACGTTCCCGCGCGGTTTTCCCTGCAACATAGACTGCAAGCGTATGGCCCAAGACATTGGTGTTTTATCGTGGAACCTGCCAGGGATGCACAAATTACTAGCCGTCGTGTTTCATTTTGGACGGGAACCATTTCGCGCTAACGACCGCGCCGCTGCGAGCATCGAATAGTCGCGTCGCAATACACCTCGTACCAGACGGGAAAAGATGAAACTATTCACTCCGCTGAAGATCCGCGAAATCGAACTAAAGAACCGCATCGTCGTTTCGCCCATGTGCGAATATTCCGCTAAAGACGGTCATCCTCAAACCTGGCACTTGGTTCACCTGGGCAGCAGAGCCGTAGGAGGTGCAAGCCTGGTATTCACCGAAGCCACCGCGGTTCAAGAACATGGCCGAATTTCGGCAGCTGACACCGGTATTTACAACGATGCGCACGTCGCATCATGGAAGCCAATCGCCGATTTTATTCGCGCCTCAGGCGCCGTCGCAGGTATGCAATTGGCCCATGCCGGCCGTAAAGCCAGCACCGCTGTGCCTTGGCAAGGCGGCAAGCCCGTACCCATCGGTGAAGGCGGCTGGCAGATTGTCGGTCCCAGCGCTCTGCCTTTTGACAACGGGTACCAAACCCCTCGCGCACTGTCGCCTTCAGAAATTGACGATATCGTTGCCGCTTTTCGCCGTGCCGCGGAACGCGCCTTGGCCGCCGGATTCGAGCTCGTCGAAATTCATGGCGCTCATGGCTATTTGCTGCACGAATTCCTCTCGCCCTTCTCCAATATTCGAACCGATGAATTCGGCGGTTCACTCGAAAACCGCATGCGGCTCGCCCTGCGCATTACGCAGGCAATTCGCGAAGTATGGCCCGCCCGCAATCCTTTATTCTTTCGCGTCTCCGCCACGGACTGGCAAGATGGTGGTTGGGACCTCGAACAATCCATCGAGTTGGCGCGCCACCTTAAACCGCTCGGCGTAGACGTAATCGACGTTTCGAGCGGTGGCAACCTCCCAAATGCGAAAATCCCCGTCGGCCCCGGCTACCAGGTTCCTTTCGCCGCCGCGATTCGAAAACAAGCCGAAATCGCCACCACCGCGCTGGGCATGATTACCGAACCCGCGCAGGCCGAAACCATTCTGTCCACCGAGCAAGCGGACCTGGTCGTGCTCGCGCGCGAACTTTTGCGCGAGCCCTACTGGCCCCGCCGCGCCGCTCAGGAATTGAATTTCAAATTAACGCCTCCAGTGCAATACCAGCGAGCCTGGTAGGCTAACCGGGTGCTTGAGATCATTGAAAATATCGCCGCTGGCACCGTCATTTTTGCCGTGCGTGTACAACCCCGCGCCAGCAAAGATGAAATCGCGGGCGAAATTGCCGGCGCGATAAAAATTCGCTTGCAAGCCCCCGCGCTAGAAGGCCGCGCCAACGACGCGCTTATCGAATTTTTGGCACAGCCTTTGAAAACCCCCAAAGGCGCTGTTAGAATCCTCAACGGTGAGCGCAGCCGCATAAAACGTGTCGAAATCCGCGGTGTAACAAAACAGCAGATTGAACGGCTATTTATGCAGGACGCATAAGACTCAAATCGAATCGACATCAACAGAATCGGAAATTGAAAATGAGTATCGACCTTCAAGCAATGCAAACCGATTTAGTCACCGCCCGTGTCGACGGCTGGCTCTTCTATGATTTTCGCGGCCGCGACCCCATCGCGCAACGCATCCTTAAATTGCCCGAAGCCATGCGCACCCGCCGCTGGTTTTATTTTGTCCCCGCAAAGGGCATTCCCAGAAAACTTGTCCATAAAATCGAAGCCCAAGCTCTCGAAAGCCTTCCTGGCGAGACTTTTTATTATGCCGGTCTGCAGGAATTGGAAAAAGGCCTGAAAAAAATTCTGGGCCGCGCGAAAAATATCGCCATGCAATATTCGCCAAAGAACGCTATCCCTTATATATCTATGGTGGATGCCGGGACTATCGAGATGGTGCGTGCCGCAGGCGCCAAAATCGTCAGCTCCGCCGACTTGGTACAGAAATACGAAGCCTGCTGGACCGACGCGCAACTTCGTTCGCACGAAGAAGCCGGCCGAGCCATCGATATCATCGTGCGCGGCGCCTTCCAACACGCCGCAAAGTCCGTCCGTGACGGCGCCCGTCTCACCGAATACGAATTGAAGCAATGGATCCAGGGCGGCTTCGAAGCCGCAGGCCTGCATACAGACGAAGGACCAGACGTGGCCGTTAACGCGCACGCCAGCGATCCGCATTATGGCCCCACGCCGGAATCCGCAGCCCCCATTCGCAAAGACGATCTCCTGCTCCTCGATGTTTGGGGCAAGCTAAAAACTCCCGGCAGCGTCCATTACGACATCACCTGGGTCGGCTACCTTGGCAAGAAAGTCCCCAACAAATACGCCAAGGTTTTTAGCGCCGTCGCCAATGCTCGCGACAAAGCAGTGGACCTGATCTGTTCCAGCGCCGCCGCCGGAAAGCCCTTGCAAGGTTGGCAAGTCGATAAAGCCGCGCGTACCGTAATCGAAAAAGCCGGTTACGGAAAATATTTTTTCCATCGCACCGGCCACAACCTCGGAGAAGCGGTCCACGGAAACGGCGCAAATATGGACGGCCTGGAAACTCACGACGCGCGCCGCCTAATTCCGCGCACGTGTACTTCCATCGAGCCCGGCATTTATCTCCCGGAATTCGGCATTCGCAGCGAAGTAAATGTCTACATCGACGAACACAGTGCCCGCGTTACCGGTGCAGTCCAAAAAGAAATCTTGGCGCTGTTGGCTTAACGCGCCTCCGCGGCTAAAATTGTTTTGGCAAATTATCAGCGAACTAGTATCAAAGAACAGTCACCGGCGTCTTAACGACCCATTAATCAAGCGCACCACGAGCTGTGCCAAGTAAAAGAATCGCCTAGAAAATTTCAGAGGTTACGCGTGCCAGACGAAGTTCCCGTCGCCGAAACAACTAACGCCGTTCCGCTCCCACAAGCGGTATCCACCTATCCGGAGCCAACCCAGGACCGGCATCGGCGCGATGCCCTCGCTCTGACCATCGCTGCAGCGGCTTGGTTCCTTCCTGGCCTCGGCCACGCTTTATTGAAAATGTGGGGGCGCGCCCTGGTCTGCTTTTCTGCCGTGGCGCTGCTGGTGATTCTCGGCGCAGGCATGCGCGGTAATATTTTTTCGCGTAACGGCGAAGACGCCTTCGCCAAGCTCGGCTACGTTGCCGACTTGGGTGCCGGCAGTTTTTACTTTGTGGCCAAAGCCCTCGAGCCCACCGGACCCGACGTTTCGCACGCCAACGGCGACTACGGTACTCGCTTGCTCGCCACCGCGGGCGTCCTGAACATGCTCGCCGCACTTCACGCCTACGAAGTCGCCCGAGCCCGCAAAGCATGATGCACCCATACGAACTCAGGCTCAGCCATTTTCAAGCCATGGTAATTTTCGCGCTCGTAATTTCGATCGCCTTCGGGTTTCTCAGCCGTCGTGGCGCATACAAACGCGCCAAATACATCCTCTGGTCCTTCATTCTTTTCCTCCTTATCGGCGTCGGAATTGGCTGGGCCATGTACCCCTTTTCACGTTAATTCCCGGCAATTGAGCGACAACTTGCCTCTGCGTGAGGACTTGCTGCACGTGTCCTGGGCAGGGGACTGTCAGATCGAACAACAACCATCCGCCGAGCGAGAAAGCTGCCGTCAAAAACATTCAGCCGCCACAGACCTCGCTAACGCAACAGCACAACACCGCCAAATTGACAGGATTTTTCAGCGAATGCTATTGTCGTTACACACGCCGAGGTAGCTCAGTGGTAGAGCAGCCGATTCGTAATCGGCAGGTCGCGAGTTCAACTCTCGCCCTCGGCTCCAAAGTCGCAAAAACCAGTTGTCGGTTGAACCGATTAACCATGCTTTAGCCGGACTAGCCAAGCAGTGGTGGGTTTCAATTTGTTCAAAGCAAAGCCTTCACCGTCATCCAATTGAGCAGACTGAAATGTGACAGCATTTGTGACGGCGATCTGTGCGAAACTACCCCGCCCCACATCTTGACGCCGCCCTTGCTCCGTCCTACCTTCATTCCCACAGAAAGTGGAAGTCGCGCTCTCCTTCGTGGTTCCGACGATTTCCGCTATGGAGGGTCACCATGCCTCTTAACCTCGTTTCTCTTTCGCTCGTGGATTCCCCGGTAACGGTTGGAGAAGGCCGCAAGATTCTCGAACGTGATGGTTATGTTTGTCGGTATTGTGGTTTGGATGGACGCGCCAGTTTTGAAAACGTGCTGGTCATGCGCGTCGACTTCGTGATTCCTCGCGCCCGAAAAGGAAAGAAGGATGCCAGCAATCTCGTGGCTTGCTGCTCTCCCTGCAACACCATTAAGGGCACGCATGTCTACGCCAGCTTTGACGAAGCAAAAACACACGTCCTCGCGCGCCGCGAAGAATTGCGCAAAGTTTGGCAAGCGACCACTGCGCGACCCTAGGGCCAATTTCGCAGTTCCTGCGTGTCGCTCTAATCGGGAAAATACTTTTCCTTCCGAATGCGCCGCCAATCGCCCGAAAATCCGGCCGAGAACGTCCACTGACGCCATGTAGCGTTCACAGCGATTTTAAGAACTCGATGATGGCATTCTGCTCTGGGCGTTTCAGTTTTTCAAATTGCTTGATGACGTGGCCGGCCTCACCACTATGTCGCGTGATAGCTTCAACAAGTGTTAGGGAAGCCCCGTCATGCATCAATCGTGGGCGCAAGCGCACGCCCCATAAAGGAGCGGTACGAATCTTGTTACGACTGCTCTCAAAATCTTGTTTTGAAAGGTACCCGGACATTTGTTGGAAGACCTGGTGTCCATAGTGCTCGCGCGTGGCCTGCAAGATGCCGTCACCGGTGCCCACGTCGTGCATTAGGAAATCACCGTACGGATGCAAGGTGATAGAGCCCAGCGCGGCGGGAATAGTAAACGTGCCGCCATTAATCTTTGTTCCCGTGGGCGCAGTGGTCAGCGTTTCAACATGACAGGAAGCACAACCGATCTTCTCGAACAAGCCCAGGCCCTTATTCGCAGCCGCACCGCTGGCGAGCGCCGCATCGCGCGCGGGCGCCTTGGTAGCTCGAATGAAGCGAGCAAAGTGGTCAATGTCGGAAAGACCGTCCGGGCCGGTCGTGTCATTCGGCTCCGGCACGGTGTTGCAGATATTGGTTACCTCATTGGGTTGCAGGCGATTGGTGATCCCCATCTCGTTGAGGTACGCGTCGCCGGCGAACGATAACAGGCTGGCATGCTGATCTTTCCAGCCAAAGCGGCCCACGCCCATCTGTCCAGGCGATTCCACGATGGGCACATAGAGAATCTGACCGCAGATTTTCCCATGCGACGACTTGCATTGTTGTTTAGAAAGATCAATGAGCGTTTGATCGGCAACGGCCTCAACGAAGCCATCGCCCAAAAGATTCAACGACAGCCGGAATGTGCGGATCGTCTCGGTCTCTGGAACGCGTTCCTGAATTTCCTTGTCGGGAAACTCCGCATTCGGGCAAATGGCGCGATCATTCACCAGAGAGCGGCCGGTAACCACCTCTGCTCCGTGAGCGATTGGGATGTCGGGAGTTCGAAAGCGTCGGTCCGGCCCGTTATGACCGGCCCGCAACTCCGTCACCTGCGACGCGCCGCCTGACACGGGACTCTGGTGGCATTCCGCGCAGGACTGTGCATTGTATAGCGGTCCAAGACCATCACTCAGCTGCTCGACTCCCTCGAACTTCGCCTGGTCAGCTCGGTGCGTTACATCATCAACTATGCCGTTGGTTTTGTTGTCCAAGCCAGTTGGGGCTTCCGGAAAACGCGTGGCGGCGGAAATTAAAGCAAGGCTTAGGGCAACCGCCGTGATGAAGATCCTCATGGGTTCTCCCTCCTCAAGCGGATTGGGTCTGGGCTTAGGTTCTAAATAGCACTTTGCGCGCCCGCGTCAAAGGTCAAAAATCAAGCGGCGTGCCGATTAGGGACTCACGACAGGTTAGGAAAACGCTCCGCTGCGTTAGCAAACCGCTATAAACGGTTTGCAAATCGCCGCGTTCTTCAACCAGAAACCGCACCGGCGGTGGTCAGCCACTGTTTCATCTGACTGTGATTTACCAACCCGGCTTGCTGCGTCACCAGGCGGCCCCCGGAGAAAACCGCAAAGTTCGGGATGCCACGAACATTGAAGCGCCCCGCGAGTGCTGGATATTTCTCGGTATCCACTTTCAGCACCACAGCTTTGCCCGCCATCTCCGCCGCGGTGCGAGCCACTTCAGGAGCAGCCATGCGGCAGGGTCCGCACCAGTCCGCCCAAAAGTCAACAAGCACCGGAACTGGTACATCGTTGATAATCTCATCGAATAAAATTTCGTCGACCGCCAAGGGCTCCGCCACCGGCGGTAACGGCGATTTACACTTTCCGCAGCGGCCAGTGCTGGCCAGGTATTTTGCCGGGATACGATTGTTCTGGCCGCAATGGCTGCAGGCTCGGACTACAGGCAAGAAACACCTCCATCACACCAATCGACGCGCTTATTGGATGCTTAGGCAGTTCGCGAAGTTTACAGCACTAAATCAAAGATCCGCAGGGCGACAAGCACCTTCTCCGCAATTACCTTGAAAGTTTTCGCGCCAGTTCCGACACGCGCTCGAATGCCTCTTCGTGCGACGAATAAACTCCAGGAAATCGTTCGGCGGCTTTTTTGGCGATTTCCTCTAGCGAAGTCCTCCCATCCATTGCTTCCAGTAAAAAACGCTCCGCCTCTCCTTCCGCAGTTAACACCGGAATATAATTGACCGCGTGCCGCCGCAAAGTGTGCGACGAAACACTCAGGCCTTCAAACGCTGATTGTCGGAAATGCACTTTTTTGCCGCCGTTCGCGGCGGCGATCTCCGTTTCCCATCTCCAAATGTAATCTTTGCCAACCAGGTTTGCGTGTAGGTCGACCGAAATTTCTTGTCTTTCCTCAATCAAAACCGGCTCAAGCCAGGGCAAGAACAATTGCCCATAAATAGTTACCGGCGATTCCGGGCCCGACGAAAATCCAATTCCTTCATATAGTTCGGTCTCAAACCACATACAAATCCCGTGGGCTGTGCCGCTTCGGCTTGCTCGGAACCCTAACTTAACTGACACGTCGCGGCCAGGATTGCCCATGTAGTCCAGAGTGCATAAGTCTGCCGATTCGCTCATCAACTGTTCGACTCTAACAGTAACGTTATGGCCGCTATTGAGCGCCATCTGAAGCGGGATCGATAGCTGTACTTCTGAGATAGAGGTTTTCCATGGCGATACGAGGTTTGAGTAGACTTTCTCGGACTCAATAATCGCGGCCTTCAGCACGTCACACCCTGGAATCATTATTCCGTCGGGGGCCAGGAACCTTTTTTGCGCATCTTGTAACGAGGCCAATGCGCCGTCAAATAAAGGTAAGACTCCACGAATGTCTGAAACGATTACATCGACACGCTCCGGCAATTCCACTTTGCGCGAATCACTTTGAAAAAACTGGATTCGGTCCGCAAATCCGTTCGCGGCCGCAATTTGCCGCGCCACATCGATTATGTCTTCAGTCTCGACCGCGTAAACGCGTTTCGCCCCTGCCTGGCACGCCAGTACCGCAAACACCGCGGGGCCACAACCGATTTCAGCTACGACATCTCCGGGACGCACGCTGAGCGAAATAGCCTTCGCATAGGCGTTGAATCTTGCCGAATCGCTAATCATGTCGCCAAAATTTCGAACTGAGTACATCTTATCGCTCCAGTGAGTTCGCCCAAGCATCGATGTTTGCAAAATCCCGCTGGATTGCTGCGCACAATCCTTCAACTCCTGCGGCCTCTCCCCCCCTGTTGATTTTTCGAACAGGCACACTGACCGCCACGCGGCTCAACACCGCAAACTCTTCGGCTCGCTGTTTGGCATCTA
>JAUTXJ010000221.1 GCA_030838075.1 Acidobacteriaceae bacterium | reverse complement strand
AAATCATCAAGGAGCTCGACGAAGACACCCTCGAAGCTTTTGTTCCCAGCATGCTCCTGCAACCCATCGTCGAAAATTGTCTCAAGCACGGCCTGGCCCCCAAAATCGAAGGCGGCAAAATCCAGCTGCGCACCTCCAACCGCGACGGCCGCCTGCACATCGAAATCGAAGACAATGGCGTCGGCATCTCCGAAGAAAAAATGCCCCACGTCTACGTCGAGGGCATCGGCCTCAGCAACGTTCGTGAGCGCCTCAAAGTTTTGTACGGCGCTGACTTCAACCTCGAAATCGAAAGCCGCCCCGGCGACGGCACCACCATCCGCATCGACATCCCCGAACTAGTCTCCACCATGCAAGCCGTCGGCTGACCGGTTCGCGCTTCGCCGGAAACTCACCATCAGGGCAGGGAATTTAGGGAATTCCGCCCTGTTTTTTTCCATAAACTGCTCCCGTATTGCGACCCAAGTTTTCCCTTGACACCCTCCCGTCGCTACTGTACTTTCTGTCAATACAGAAATGACTGAACACACACAAAGTCCGCCGCTCTCCCCCGCAGCTCAAAAATTCGTCCTCCATTGGGGCGAAATGGGCACCCGCTGGGGCATCAACCGCACCGTGGCTCAAATCCACGCGCTGCTCTTCGTCTCGCCGCATCCGCTACCCGCCGACGAGATCGCCGTCATCCTCGCTGTGGCGCGCTCCAACGTCAGCACCAGCCTCCGCGAACTTCAGGGCTGGCGCATCGTCCGCGTCGTCCACGTCCTGGGCGACCGCCGCGACCATTTCGATTGCACCAAAGACGTCTTCGAAATCTTTCGCATCGTCTCCGAAGAACGCAAGCGCCGCGAAATCGATCCCACCCTGAAACTCTTAGCCGAGTGCGTTCAGGAAATTAAGATTCACCCCACAAAAGACACCTACACCCTCGCACGCCTCGAAAGCATGCTCGATTTCCTCAGCGCCATGACCGGCCTCTTCGAAGAAGTGGTCCGCATGCCCGACGCCGCCTTAAAAGGCGTCGTCAAATTGCGCGGCAAAGTAATCACCCTGTTAGGCACCGGCCGCAAAAAAGCCGGCTAGATGGTTTTGTTATCGAAGTTCGCCGCTCCCCAGGTTTGGGCTGAAACGTTCCGAGGCTCAGCCTGGGTGCCTCAGACGCCGTATTTGCGTCTGGGGGGTTTTGGCAGTACCGAAGGCCCAACCAATGATCTCCCTAACCTCCGAATTCACCGACACCAAAAGCCGCCACGCCCGCGGCTGTCTGTTCTTCGACGCCGACTGCGCCTTCTGCGTAAAAATCGTCCGCGCCCTCGCCCCAACACTAATAAAGCGCGGATTCGCACTAGCCCCGTTACAGGACCCCCGCGTCGCTGCGCTACTGGGCCTATCTCAAAGTCAATTGCTCCTGGAAATGCGCCTACTCCTAAGCAACGGCCAACAAACCGGTGGCGCAGACGCCGCTGTAGCCCTGGCCCAAGAATTCTGGTGGGCCCGTCCACTAGTCTGGCTCTCCAGGCTCCCAGCAGTGATGCAACTCCTCCGCCGCGCCTACCGCTGGACCGCCGCCCGCCGCAAATGCGCTGCAGCAATCTCCTGCGGTATCACGCAAACAGCTCACACAACTAAACATTGACACGTCATCGGGGCCCAAGTTCGCTTCGCGTGGAGGAAAAATGCCCGAGCCATACTATCCCATCGCAAGTCTGTGGCGCTTCGACGGCACCGTCAGCCGGCAAACGTACGCGTTGGTCGGTTTCATCGGCTTCGCCATAAAGCACAACATCGATTGCTACGTCGCTCGAGATTATTTATACGGGATTCATGGGCTATTGAATTATTGGGCTCCCCTCAGTAAAGCCGCGCGTCTGGAACATTTGTCTAATGGTGAAAAACAATTCCTGTTCAACCTCGTACTTGTGTCGTTGCCGTTTATTTACATCGGCGTCAATCTCACCGTTCGACGCTTGCGCGACGCGGCATTACCTCTGTGGCTCGTGTGCCTCTTTTTCACCCCTTTCGTAAACGTTCTTTTCTTCCTCGTTTTGTGCTTGGTTCCGTCCAAACACCACGAGCCCTCAGACGAAGCCGCTCCGTGGCCGCGCGTGCGGCCGCTCGACAGGTTTATTCCTAGAGGAGCAATGGCCAGCAGCATGCTCTCTATCGGCATCACGACCCTCATCGGTCTTGTCTGCCTTTCCCTAAGCACTCTCGTAATTGGTTCTTATGGATGGAGTTTGTTTATCGCGCTGCCGTTTTGTATGGGCCTGTTCGCAGTACTCCTGCACAGTTATCACGAGCCAAGGACCTTTGAGTCCTGCTTGGAAGTTTCCGTAATGCCCATCCTGATTTTGGCGGTAATACTTCTTGCCGTCGCCATTGAGGGTGTCATTTGCCTGATGATGGCTGCGCCGATAGCGCTGGTCCTTGCATTGCTTGGCGGCTCGATCGGTTTCGCGATTCAACTTCATTATTGGGACACTCACTACAAACCCGCGATGTTAGCCGTCATCTTATTTGTTTTACCGTTCGCCTTCTTCGGCGAACACGCCGCTGCTCTCAAGCCGCCAGATTTTGTAGTCCACTCCGCCGTCGAAATCAGTGCTCCTCCCGAAGCAGTCTGGCGCCAGGTAATCGCTTTCTCCGAAATTCCGCCGCCGCAAGAATTATTATTTCGCGCAGGCGTCGCCTACCCCATCCGCGCCGAAATTTCCGGCTCAGGAGTTGGCGCCACTCGCTTGTGCATTTTCTCTACCGGCCCATTTGAAGAGCCCATTACCGATTGGGATGAGCCGCATCTTTTAAAATTCAGCGTCAGCAAAAATCCCGCCCCCTTGAATGAACTAAGCCCTTACAAAAATATTCACGCACCGCATTTGTACGGCTATTTTATTTCTCACGGTGGGCAATTTTTATTGACGGCCCTACCTGGCGGGCGAACGCGTCTCGAAGGAACAACCTGGTATCAACACAACATGTGGCCGGCTACGTATTGGAGTTGGTGGTCCAACTACGTCATTCATCGCATCCATATGCGCGTACTCAATCACATCCGCGACCGAGCCGAGTCCGAAACGCCGCAAGCCGTGGCCACCGCCGCCGATTCCAAGACCCGCTGATAATACCGCTCATATTGCGGAATCACATCATTGGCGCAAAATTTCTGCTTGGCATTCAATCGCGCCGTATGCCCCATCTCCCGCCCGCGATCCGCGCGTGACAATATCTCAATCGCATACGCACCCGCGCGTTTCACATCGCCCGGCTCAACCAAATATCCGTCCACGCCATGTTCCACAACTTCCGGCAACCCGCCTACATTCGTCGCGATCACCGGCACCTCGCAAGCCATGGCCTCCAGCGCCGCCAACCCAAATGACTCCAATTGCGAAGGCAGCAAAAACAAATCCGCCAGCCCCAGCTTTTCGTACACCTGATCCTGCTTACCCAGAAAAATCACATCTTTCTGCAGCTTTTTCTTGCGCACCAAATATTCCGCCGCGCCGCGATCCGGCCCGTCCCCGATCAACACCAGCTTCGCCGGCATCTTCTCGCGCACCATCGCAAATATTTCCACCGCGTCCGTCACCCGCTTCACCGGGCGAAAATTCGAAAGATGCATCAAAATCGGCTCCCCATTCGGCGCCCACCGCGCCCGCAGCTTTGGATCATCCTTGCGTATATACAAATCGCAATTCACAAAATTGGGAATCACTTCAATCGGCCGCTTAATCTCAAAATCCCGAACCGTCTGCTGCTGCAGGTAACTCGAAATCGCTGTGACCCCATCGCTTTGCTCAATCGAAAATCGCGTAATGGGCAGGTAACTCCGGTTGCTGCCGACCAAGGTTATGTCCGTCCCATGCAGAGTAGTAATAAATGGCAGCCTCCGCGGCGCTGCCATCGACCTCGCCAACATCGCGCTCACCGAATGCGGTATCGCGTAATGCACATGCAGCAAATCGAGCGCCTCGGACTCAAACACTTCAAGCATCTTGGTCGCCAGCGCCAGCGTATAAGGAGGGTGATCAAACAGGGGATACGACGCCACTTCCACTTCATGAAAATGGGTATGCGGATCATTGGGGTTCATGCGAATCGGCGGCGCATAACTAATAAAGTGGACATCGTGCCCACGCGCAGCCAATTCCGCGCCCAACTCGGTAGCCACCACTCCCGACCCGCCATACGTCGGATAACAAGTAATCCCGATGCGCATCTTGAATAGCCCCTTAACCTCTCAGCCGGTCGAACACTGCAAACAAACACCACCGCGCTGCACCGCTAACAGTAGCCTGTTAGACGCACCACCACGCATTATCGTGACATAAGTGTTATTGCCGTTTTCTTAGGCTGCACCAGATGTAGGCTTGTATCTCGGCTTGTTCTTTAGAAGATGAGATTTGAGTCTGTGTTAAGGTCAAAATCCAAAACCGTCAAAACCCAAAAAAACGCGGAGGGTGCCCCACTCTTGCGCATTTTGCAAGGGTGGGTCTTGCTTCTTCCTATCTTGTGTCTATCTACTCTGACCGCGTCTTACCCCACAGTCCAACTCCCTACTCGTCCCCACCATGCGCCGATTCTTCCCCATCCTTATGCACATACTTAATCACGCGCTTAAACACCAACAAATTTGGGCTACCCTGTCGCGTCAACTTAATACAATCCCGGTCGTACCATTCCACCGTGCCACGCAGCACTTCGCCATCTTCCAGCACCACCGCCATCGGCGTATGCGATTGCATTTGTTTGACCCAATAAAAATTTTCCGCGTGGGTCAATTCGGGGGGGGCCGGTTTCTTACTCGGCGCGGGCCCGTTATTCGAAGGACGCGAAGTATTCGGCTCCTTCACATCCGGAAAGCCGGGGCGAAACAACCGGCGATTCACCATGACTGCTCCTGTTCACAACTGGGGGTAATGTAACTACCTATAACCCTATGATGCATGCCGTCTCACACGGGTTACAGTACTTCGCAGGAAACCCGCCCTTCACGGTAGTCGTGCATATTCTTCCCGTGACAACTAGGTCCTTCGCCCTACAGGCCGCCCAACTCAACAAAACCCAAAAACCACGACAAGTCTCATCAATTTGATCCGAGTTTTTCACTGACACGCCGTCGATCCCAACCACACCAGAAACCAAAAAAACGCGAAGGGTGCCCCATCCTTGCGGTTTGTGCAAGGGTGGGTCTTTCTTTTGCCTTGATCCCGTCTCGGTTGGCGGATTCCGCATATTATCTTGTTTCTGCCCAACTCGTATTTAGTTCCACATCAAAATCGGTCCGTTCTACCCATTCATCGCCAGCGAAGCCGCCAACGCATCCAACCCCAGCTGCCGATTCAAATTCCTCCGCGCTCCAGCATGCAATTCATCAACCCCCGCAATAGCACGCATCACCCAAGCCGCATCCACAATCTTGCTCAACGCCTCCAATTCTTTAGCCAGCGGCTTATTTCGTAGCATCGGATTCTTGATCTTGGCGCTCAACTCCAACAGATCCGTAAGCAGCCCATAAAAAATCTCCAGTTGCCGCTCAAACGTAGTCTCGCGGTCTTTCGCCATCGCTGCGGTATCCGCAAACAGTTGTGCAAACCCTTGCCCCTGCGCGGCCCGCGTCAAAATTCTCAGCGCATCCTTACGCCGCTGAGCAGTCAGCTCTACGTCCATCTCCATCGCCAAGCCCGGGCTGCCCTCCGCAAGCTGCGCCGCCAACGTAATCTCCGCGCCCTTGCGATCGGTCTTCTCCTTCAAAATACGCTCGACGTCCGCCTGCGGCAACGGCGCAAAATGAAACTGCATGCACCGTGACACAATCGTCGGCAGCAACGAATAAGGCGATGGCGCAATCAAGATCAGCGTCGCCGACGCTGGCGGCTCCTCCAATATTTTCAAAAACACGTTGGCCACGTCCCACCTCATCGTATCCGCGCCATCCAGAATAAAAACCCGTCGCCGCCCCATCGGCTGAAAATACGCCGCCCGTTGCACCGCGCGAATCTGCCCTACACGCAACATCGGCCGCACCACCGGAGTCTTCAGTCGCACTGGATCCGGCACCACCGCCCACACATCCGGATGCGTTTGCAAAATCAGCGGCGTACGTTCCACCATCGCCGCGTCCGCGCTCTCCCCGCGTTCCGCCAATCCTTCCCGCACCAAGCTCGTAGGATCGGCCAGCAGCGCGACCCGTTTGCACGTGTCGCATTCCCCGCAAAAATCATCCTTCATCCGCTCGCATGTCGCAGCCTGCGCAAACATTCGAGCCAGCGTGTACTTACCCACTCCACTCGGTCCCGTAAACAGCAGCGCATGCGGCACTCGTTCCGCTCGCAATGCCCCGCGCAGCGCATTCACAATCCGCTCATTGCCAACAAAATCGCTAAGGCCCATAACTACGAGTTCTCCCCACGCGTCTCCGCCAGTACCTTTTCCACCGCCGTCAATATTTCCGCCGCAATCTCTTGCGGCGCCCTCATCGCCTGCTCCTGCAAATCAAAACACTCCACGTGTATCCAATTCTCGCGCTTCGCCAATTCATCGTACATCGCGGCTGCATCTTCCAGATGCCGCAAATTTTCTTCCAGCAAATCGTGGGTTGCTGTCGTATATCCTCGCGTGCTCTTCCGCCCCACCAGCTTTTGCGCCTCCAGTGGAGGCACCCGCAAATAAATCACCGCGCTTTCCCGCGGCAGCCCATAAATTCCATACTCCAGATGCTCAATCCATTTCACAAACTCCGCGCGCGCTGGCGCGGCAACTCGCGCGGCCTGATGCGCCAGGTTCGATCCAACATAGCGGTCCGCCAGCACGATTTTCCCCGCCGCCAGCGCCTCCACGAGCTGCTCCTTGGCCTCGAATCGGTCTCCTGCATACAACAGCGCGGTGAGTTGCGGATCCACTTCCTCCAGCGGTCCAAATCCGCCGTCCAGAAATTTCCCCACCATCGCGCCAAACCAGGAATCGTATATCGGAAATCCTGTTACAAAAGTCTCATGCCCGCGCGCCGTGAGCGCACTTTCCAGCAACTCCACCTGCGTGCGCTTCCCGCTCCCATCAATCCCCTCAATCGCAATCAGTTTTCCGCTCGTAGTCGTCATCAAAGGTGTCGGAGAAATCGTTGAAATGTTGAAAAACTTCGGCGCGCCCGCATTATCAGCCAGTGTAACCGCGCCAACGTCCCCTCGCAAATCACGTGCTACGATTTAAAAAGGGGTGACCACCAAGTTTGGGTAGGGTGCCCCAGGTTCGCAGTTGAGGTATGAACCTGGGTCTTTCTTTGCGCTCTTCCTCTTACGGCCATAAGTCACAGAACGTTTCCCCCGTTTCACAATTGATCCTCAACTATGCCGCCAACCATCCGCGAAAATATTCTGCGCATTCAAGACCGCATCGCCAAAGCGAAGCAAAATTCCCCGCATCCGACGGACGTAACTTTAATCGCCGTCTCAAAAACCCATCCCCCCGAGTCCATCTGTGAAGCCTACGAAGCCGGCCTCCGCCACTTCGGCGAAAATCGCGTCCAGGAATGGGAAGGGAAGCGCCCTCAACTCGAAGATCTGCAAGCGACCTGGCATCTGATCGGCCATCTGCAAAGCAACAAATCCGCGCGCGCCGCGAAAGCTTTTGACTCCGTCGACTCGGTAGACGACTTCGCGCTCGCTCAGCGCCTCGACCACGCCCGAACAGAATTAAGTGCCACAGAAAAACTGCGCGTGCTAATCGAAGTCCGCGTCGAAAACGAAGCCACCAAAACGGGCGCCGAAGTCCACACCGTCCCGCAATTACTCGAAAAAATCTCCCAACTTAAAAACCTCGAAGTCGCCGGCCTGATGTGCATCCCACCGTTCCTCGAAGACCCAGAAAAAGTCCGTCCCTATTTCCAACGCCTGCGCAAACTAAGAGACGATCTCGCTGGCACAACCGGTCTCCCGCTCCCCGTCCTCTCCATGGGCATGTCCCACGACTTCGAAATCGCTATCCAGGAAGGCGCCACAGAAGTCCGCATCGGCACCGCCATCTTCGGCACTCGCCCAAACCCGTAGCAGCCGTAGCGGTCCTCTCACATCCGAAATCAAAAAAACGCGAAGGGTGTCCCACCCTCGATTTTCAAGGGTGGGTCCTGCAGTTCCTTATTTTTTCGCGTAACTTTAAATCCGACAATCTTCGACAATTGCAACACCCTGGCGCGAATTCTACCGGCAAACCCTATGCTCGACGTCGGTCAATTAACCTTCACCGCATTCCTATCCAAAAAAACAAATTGCTCCCGCTGTTTGTCCGGCGTCGCCCGCGGAGCCACCCCCAAATGCATCACCTGATAACCGCTCTTCCGGATATATATCGGCCAAGCTCCAAGGCCCGCGCCGTTCGGATTTCCCGTCTTCGCAAAATTTGTCCAGTACATCCCCATCTGCTCCGACAATTTGTAATCCTCAGGCCGCCACTTAAGTTTCTTCCAATTCAGCGTCCCAAAAACATATTCAATTTCCGCGGAGTGATAGGCCAGTCCCGCTTCAGCCGCATGTCCCTCCGAAGCCGGAGGCGCCTCATCAAATTCGTAACGATAAACCGGCACTCCTCCTGTCTGCAGGTGCGTCTCTATCCATTTCCACGTCCCAAAAGCAATAAAGCCCGTCGTGTCCAATAGTGCCGCCGAGCTCTTCACTTCCTCATCCGTCCCACCTGGAAATAATTTCATCGCTTCAGGCGCTGCTTCCCCAAATCGCAGTCGAATTTTCGCCACGTAGTGTTCCTTGTTGACCTCCTCGGTCCCAAAGAAATGCTGATGGCTACCCTCGTCGCGGTTCCATCCCGCCATCAATGGAACATGAGCCTGTTCACCCCTTACGTAAATGTCGTATGCCCGCGAGGGCATGAAATACCCGTCGACGCTAGGTTCGAATAGATCTCTATTCCCAGTCATAGCCGCGTCCAAAATCCTCTGCGCGCTCAACGCACGCAATTGCCCAATCGATTTCAATCCCAGAGATTCCGCAAAAATCGCATCGCGTCGTTCACTCTCTTCCAAAGATTTTGGTCCCAGTGTCTTTCCAAAAAACGCGCCACTCTCCCCGATCGCCGCATGAATCAATCCTTTCGACAACGGCGACGCCATCAGCGCGCTTACCGCAAACGATCCCGCCGACTCTCCAAAAATGGTCACGTTGTTAGGGTCACCCCCGAATGCCGCGATATTCTCGTGCACCCATTTCAGCGCCGCCGCCTGATCCATCAACCCATAATTTCCCGAAGCATGATGCGCCGATTCC
>JAUTXJ010000210.1 GCA_030838075.1 Acidobacteriaceae bacterium | reverse complement strand
CTGGGGATTGGATTGGCGATCTTGGCAAACAGCCGGCCGTATGAGGGCTTAATCCTTAGTTTGCCGGTAGCGATCTCCCTATTGGTATGGTTGTTTTTGAAAAAGGCGACCAGTCCTTGGGAAACCGTGGAGCGCGTATTTCTTCCCTTGGTTCTAGTGTTAGTGATTGCTGCTCTACTTACTGGCTTTTATTTATGGCGGGTTACGGGCAGCCCTTTCCGGATGCCGGAGTTGATCGATCGGGAAACCTACGCAGTGGTGCCGTTTTTCATGTGGCAATCCCCCAGGCCTGAGCCGAGCTACCAGTACGAGGATATCCGTAGGTACTACACACAAAACGAACTGAATTTCTATAACTCAACCCGGACTTTGGAAGGAGCCATGGGTGTATCTGTAGTGAAGCTTATCCATTTTTGGTTCTTCTTTCTGGGGCCGCTCCTGACGCTTCCGTTTATCATCGCCGTCGCAACTTTGAGAAAGAAGCCGCCGCGGGCTGGCGCGGATTGGAAGACGCCGTTTCTCGTATCGGCGGTAATCGCGTGCAGTTTAGGTATCGCTGGGGAAGTATTTTTTTTCCCCCATTATGCCGCTCCAATGACGGGGCTCGCCTACCTTTTGATAACCATGGCGATAAGCAAGACGCGCGAGTATCGATGGCGTGCAAAACCGGTAGGATTATTTCTGGTCAGGGCTATGGCAGCAATTATTATTCTGATGTTCATATTACGTGCAGGCGCGCCTCTTCTCGCGTTGTCCCCGACGCCTGACTTTCCATTAACGTGGTGTAATGATGCTCCAGTTAGGACGGAGAGAGCACGCGTCGCCGCGTTACTTGCACAGAATTCCGGCACGCATATCGCGGTGGTGCGTTACAAGAAGAATTCACAATCGGAATACGACTGGGTGTATAACGACGCAAAAATAGATGACGCTAAAATCATCTGGGCTCGCGACGCAGGTGCCAGCCAAAATAAGGAACTAGTAAATTATTACCCCGAGCGAAAGGTCTGGTTGGTCGAACCCGATGAAGTTCCTGCGAAAATCTCACCGTATTCTGAATGATGAATATATTACGACCAGTAAACTCTTTGCCGCCACGAAAATTTGCCATTGCCATCAAAGATTTGGTGACGAATGAACCCCAGAACTCAAAGCATCTTGGATGAGTGCGCTTAAGGTGATTTATCATGCCCAGGTGGAGAAACGCCGCGCGCTAGCCGCCTCACTGCCTTACTATGTGCAGCCTCTGGCGCTGGGGACAACAGTATTTCTCATTGCTGTTCAAGTATGGACCTGGATTTTCTATCTACCGCTGTTTCTTGGGGGCCGCGCGGATTTTCGCCACCTATACATCGCGGGGCTCATGTTTCGAACCGGGCACGCGAGGGAACTCTACGAAAAGGCCTCGCAACAGTTCTTTCAAATTACCTACGTCAGCCCCGGCGATTTCCCAATGCAATACAACCATCTGCCATACGAAGCCCTGCTCTACGCGCCTTTCTCCGTTGTCAGATACCGTGCTGGATATTTTGCATTTCTCGTCTTCAACTTAGCTCTTCTCGCCATTCTGTATCAGCTTTTGCGCCCGCGAACCCAAAACATTGCCAAAGTCTATAGTTGGTTGCCTGCGGGATTGATTGCAGGGTTTATCCCAATAGGGGTCACACTCATTCAAGGGCAGGATTCCATTGTTCTGCTGCTTCTGCTCACGTGCGGATTGCTTGCGATCGAACGGAATGTGGAGTTTTGGGCGGGCGTTCTCGTTGGAGTAGGTTTGTTCAAATTTACTGTGGTACTTCCGATTGCGCTGCTGTTTCTTGTTTGGCGATGTTGGAAATTTACCGCGGGGTTCGCGATTACCGCCGTCTCGCTCGCGGGAATTTCCTTATGGATGGTCGGATGGGTGCAAGCAGAAAAATATCTTCAGTTATTGCGAGCGATGGGTGTGAGGCTCTCATCGTCGGGTGATCAAGCGTTTTATACTATTCAGATTACGGCGATGCCGAATTTACGCGGGCTAGTTTATGGTTTAGCCAGCCAGTATGTCTCTAACCATGCCATTCAATTTATCACCGCTGTAATTTCAATATTCGTATTGGTCTGGGCCGCAATCGCCGGAGCGAAACTAGTCGCCCCCGACCGATTCCTATTTGCCATCACTGCGAGCGCCGTTGTCAGTTACCACTTCCTGCTACACGATATGAGCATTCTGTTTTTACCGATCATTACCGCATTGGATCGTTATCTGAGCTCGGGATCACCGGCGGGCCGGTCAGCCGCGTTGTTATTCATCGCTCCGCTATGTTGGTCGTTCGCGCCTTCGCATTTTTATCTGGTTTGTTTGCCGCTGTGCATCTTTTTAGCTTTTGCAAGCCGGAAAGACGAAGTGTTGACCGTACACCGCACACCTGCCTTCAACACACCCGTTACCGTCTCAGAATCAGCATCTCGCTCCAATAATTGACTCGAAAAGAGCGGGGCACTTTTCGCGCGCCAACAATCTAATAGAATCGACCTGGCGAGCGATACCTGCAGTCGGGAGATAAATTAGAGGTCTTTGTTCCGACATTAGAGCGAGCACGTCGGCAAGAGAGGGCGCTTCATGCATTTCAAGTTGACGGAACAACCACAGAAAGACATCGCTGGAATCTAACTTCAAAACTATGCTGGACTCAGAAGCCATTGCGAGGTATACCATTGCCGCTGGCATGACGGCTTCGCTGTCAGAAAATACTGGAGGCTTCGATGAATTGGCAGATAACGTTGCTAGGTGCGTCGGCTCTGGTGGTTGCGCTAATGTCCATATATCTTCCCTCCATCTATATACGCAAAACGAACAGGGTGATCGCATTGCTGGAGCAGATAGCAGGTAACGCGCGCAAGTAATCGCTTTCGGACATTAGAATTTGACTCCCGGGCTACCGAGTAGTCTAAATTGTATCCGGGTCACAAATATGTTATCGGTGTCACCATCCGGAATTTTGTAGAGATCAGCCCGTGCAGGGTTAGTTTCGCTGTTCGAATTTGTATGAATGGTTTCTCAAAATATGTCCACGAGAAATAACAGAGGATCAGTGTGATCGCAAGTGCTACGACTGTAGCTGTTAACACTGGCCATGTCAGATAAGGCTGATCACTCCCCCAAATAATTCCAAAAATCGTTCCA
>JAUTXJ010000169.1 GCA_030838075.1 Acidobacteriaceae bacterium | reverse complement strand
TCCGTTGACGCTGCCCACCATCCTGGAGCGGGCGGGAAGAATCTTTCCGCGCGTCGAAATCGTTTCACGAAAGCCGGACAAGTCCATCACTCGCACCTGCTACGGCGAATTCCATCGCCGGGCCCGGTGGCTTGCCAGTGCCCTGACGAAACTGGGAATGAAGCGCGGCGACCGTGTCGCATCCATGATGTGGAATCACTCCAAACATCTGGAGGCCTTTTTCGGAGTTCCCTGCGGCGGCGGCATCTTGCACACCTTGAATCTGCGCCTTCATCCGCACGAAATTGCGGTCATCGCGAAGCATGCCGGCGATCGCATGCTGTTAATTGATGATGTGCTCTTGCCGGTTTACGAAAAATTTCATCAGGAAGCCAGGTTCGAGCATGTCATCGTCGTGCCGTATGGATGTAACGCGGTTCCCCAAGGCTTCTTGAATTACGAGACCATGCTTGCGGAGGCCGGCGATGATTTTGATTATCCGAAAATCGACGAGAATGACGGCGCAGTGATGTGCTACACCTCCGGAACTACCGGCTTTTCGAAAGGCGTCATTTATTCCCACCGGGCGCTGGTGCTGCATTCCTTCGCGTGCGGGCTTGCAGAAGTTTTTGGAATGAGCTTCTCCGACACTATTCTGCCGGTCGCGCCTATGTTCCATGCTAATGCCTGGGGCCTTCCTTTTTCAGCAACGATGCTCGGCGCGCGGCTGGTGCTTCCAGGTCCTAACATTGATCCGGAAAGTCTGCTTGACTTAATGGTCAACGAGCGTGTGACGATAGCGTGCGGAGTCCCCACCGTTTGGATTGGTATTCTGGAAGCCCTGGAAAAAAATCCCGGGAGATGGAAATTCGACGCGCCCATTCGCATCGTTTGCGGAGGTACAGCTCCGCCTCTCGAACTCATCCGACAGCTCGATCGTTTCGGCCTGCAGATCAAGCATCTTTGGGGCATGACTGAGACAACTCCGATCGGCACTTCCGGAGGACTCCGACCGCACATGCGCGATTGGCCCGACGAAAAGAAATATGAGGCGCGTGCCAAGCAGGGTTGGCCGGCACCGTTTGTCGAAATTCGCCTAATGCGCCCGGACGCTCCCAGCGAAGTTCCTTGGGATGGTAAGTCTTCTGGCGAGATTGAAATTCGAGGTCCATGGATCGCGGCGACTTACCACGATTCGCCCGATCAGGCACACCGCTGGACAACAGACGGCTGGTTCCGTACCGGAGACGTCGCCACCATGAACGAAGAAGGCTATGTCAAAATCGTGGACCGCGCGAAGGACCTGGTGAAGTCCGGCGGCGAATGGATCAGTTCCGTCGATCTTGAAAACACGTTAATGGGTCATCCCGCCGTCAAAGAAGCTTGCGTCGTCGGCATTCCCCATCCTAAATGGCAAGAGCGGCCGCTGGCCGCCATTGTGCTGAAGGACGGTTTTCACACTACCGCGGAGGAGTTACGCTCCTTTCTCGCAAAATCTTTCGCGAAGTGGCAGATCCCTGATGCGTTCGTTTTCGTTGACGCTATCCCGCGAACCTCTGTCGGCAAATTCAAAAAAATAGCCCTCCGTGAGCAATTCGCCAACTGGAAATGGGAATCGTAGCGAGATCACCCGGCTTAACCATTAGACGATTTTCGCGGTAAACCCGGAAACTGAGCCACTGCCACCCCGTCCGATTCCTTGACTTGCTCGCCCGGTGAATCAATAATGATAAAGCATGAATTGTGCGCGGAGGCGCTGTTGACATGTTCCTTGACGTTAAGGATCTGGCCGTTCGCAAATTGCGGATCCGGAAGACATATGCGCCCGGAAGCGTCGATTTTCATTCCTCGGAGATTAAGCAACTAGAACCCTTGGAAGTAAACGCCACGGCGGAGCTGCTGGAAGGGCAGATTCGCGTGGAGGGCCAGCTCGACACGAAAATCGAGCTGCAGTGCGCGCGGTGCCTGGAGCCAGTGGTGGAGGAAGTGAACCGCGCTTTCGACCTGTTCTACGCGCCGTTGCCCAAAGATGAGAAGCCGAAAGAAGACCGGCTGAAAGACGACGATACCGAAATTGGATTCTTCCAGGGTGAAGGTCTCTTCCTGGCCGATGTGGTGAAAGAGCAGGTGCTGCTGGCGCTGCCGCTGAAGGTGATTTGCCAGAGCGACTGCCGAGGTTTGTGCCCTAATTGCGGCGCAAACCTGAACCACGAAGAGTGCCGGTGTGAGACCCACGCGACGGACCCACGGTTGGCCCCGCTCGCGCGCCTTAAGCAAGACTGGCTGAAAAAACAATAGTTTCCGGGCTGTAAGAAGCTCGATTATCTCCGCCAGCGCGCGGAACAAGGAGTAGTGTCATGCCTAACCCTAAACGACGGCATTCCAAGCGGCGCACCAGCACCCGGCGGGCTAACGATTTTTTGACCAAGCCATCGCTCGGCAAATGCCCGAATTGCCATGAAATGAAGCAGCCGCACCAGGTTTGTCCTCACTGTGGTTATTACAAAGGGAAAGCCGCTCAAGAACCGGCGTAGTTTGTAATCTCCCGTAGTCTGCGGACGAAATCCAATGATCACAATTGCTGTTGACGCCATGGGCGGAGACCACGCGCCCCGGCCCGAGGTGGAGGGCAGTGTGCTAGCCGCACGCGAGTACGGCGTGCGCATTATCCTTGTGGGGCAGCCTAATGCCCTGCGCGCGGAACTGGCCAAGCTTGCCGCGCCCAACTTGCCGATCGAGATCGTGGCCGCCAGCGAAGTGATCACCATGGATGATCATCCTGCGCAGGCGTTTCGCAGAAAGAAGGATAGCTCGGTGCATGTGGCGGCGCGTCTCGTTCGCGAGGCGAAGGCGGATGGCCTGGTAAGCGCAGGAAATACCGGCGCGGTGATGACCGTGGCGAGATTTTTGCTAGGTACGCTGGAATCGGTGGACCGCGTGGCTCTGGCCGCGCCGTTCCCGAACGCCAAAGGCGGCATTTCTGTGTTGCTGGATGTCGGCGCCAACGTCGATTCCAAGCCTGAGCATCTGGTGCAATTTGCGGTGATGGGCGAGATGTATTATCGCGCGACGTTCGGCAACCGGCGGCCGCGGGTCGGATTGCTGTCGGTCGGCGAAGAGGAAATTAAAGGCAACGAATTGACGCGGGAAGTGTATACGCGCCTGAAGAAGAGTCCCGTCCATTTCGTGGGCAATGTGGAAGGCGGGGATCTTTTTTCGGGAATTGTGGATGTAATCGTGTGCGACGGGTTTATTGGCAACGTCGCGCTTAAAATTTGCGAAGGCCTGGCGCTGGAAATTTTTGGTTTGTTGAAAAAATCAATACAAAGTTCGCTGGCATCGCAGGTGGGATTTCTTTTTTCGCGTGGAGCGTTGAAGGGCTTGAAGAAGACCATCGACTACACCGAATATGGTGGCGCGCCGCTGCTGGGCGTGCGCGGAGTGTGTGTCATCGGTCACGGGCGATCCAACGCCAACGCTATTAAGAATGCTATTCGCGTCGCGGCGGGACTCGCGCGTGCGCAAATGAACGACAAAATCGAACAGGAGCTTTCGGCCGCTGCGGTACACCCAGACCGTCCCGGCATTCGCGCGCCAGAAATGCGAAAGACATAAGACAGGAAGACAAATGGGCAAAGTAGCATTCGTGTTTCCCGGACAGGCTTCGCAATATCCGGGCATGGGCAAAGAACTGGCGGAACTGTATCCGTCGGCTAAAGCTGTTTTTGACGAAGCTGACAAAGCGCTGGGATTTTCCATCTCGAAAATGTGCT
>JAUTXJ010000212.1 GCA_030838075.1 Acidobacteriaceae bacterium | reverse complement strand
TTATAAATCGCCAATTGATCAGGAGGTTTGTGTTCGCGGGAGATGACGGCGAGCGCTGAGATTACTGGCGGGTGATCAGGAAGTCGCCCAGAACCAGAGCGTCCATTTGCGTGCGCAGGAAACAGTCAATAGCTTCTTCAGGGCGGCAAACGATGGGCTCGTTGTCGTTAAAGGAGGTATTGAGCAGCACGGGGACGCCGGTGAGATTTTCGAACGCTTTGATAAGTTGCCAGTAACGCGGATTGGCTTCTCGGGTGACTGTTTGCAGGCGGCCAGTTCCGTCAACGTGAGTGGGGGCAGGAATTTTGTCGCGTTTCGCGGGCTTTACCGAATACGCGAGCGTCATGAACGGCGAGGGATGAGATTTTTCAAAATAGTCGCCGGTGGACTCCGCGAGGATAGAAGGCGCGAAAGGACGAAAGATTTCGCGGTGTTTGATGCGGCGATTCAGAATTTCTTTCATTTCCGGACGACGCGGATCGGCGACGATGCTTCGATTGCCAAGAGCCCTCGGTCCCCATTCGGCGCGGCCTTGAAACCAGCCCAGAATTTTTCCGTCGGTGATAATTTGCGCGGTATTGCGCATGAGGTCCGGCTCAGGAATTTCCGCGACTGAATAACCGCTACGCGCAAGAGCGCTGGAGTCGATGGAATGACGGACCTGATCGCGTGAATAGCCCGGGCCCCAATACGCGTGGTTCATGACGAAAGAGCGCGGCTTGCCGAGAATCTGATTCCACACGTAGAACGCCGCTCCCACGGAGAGGCCGCCATCACCGGCAGCGGGATGAACGTAGATCTGCTCAAAACCGGTGGAGTCAAAAATTTTTCCGTTAGCAACGCAATTGAATGCCACACCTCCGGCGAGGCACACCGACTTCATGCCTGTGGCTTTGGCGAGCTTGCGCAACATCCCGAGATAAACCTCTTCGAGACGCGCCTGTAGAGAAGATGCGAGATTACGGTGGCGTTGTTCGATCGGCTCAGCGGGACCGCGCACTGGACCGAGATGTCGAGACATTTCTGGAGAAAACAATTTGCCAAGCGTAGGAGTTTTGTCGGCTTCCGCCCAGCTCATTTCCGGACCGGTGCGATGGTGGGTGAAGTAATCGAGGCCGAGACGGAAACCGTTGACGCCGGAATTTTCGTCGAAGCGGACGATGTCGCCAAAAGCTTCGAGATGCTCGGGCTGGCCATAGGCGCCAAGGCCCATTACTTTGTATTCATCGCCGAATTTCAGGAAGCCGAGATACTGCGTAACCGCGCTGTAAAAAAGTCCCAGCGAATGAGGAAACGCGACGGAGCCGTGGATGTTCATGCGGTTCCCCTGAGCAACGCCCCACATGGTGCTGGCAAAATCGCCCAGGCCATCGGCGGAGAGTAGGGCCGCGCTTTCGAAAGGCGAAACAAAAAAACTGCTGGCTAGATGGGCTTGATGATGCTCGATGCGATGGAACTTGGCTTTTAATTTTTTCGGGTCGGCATCAAAGGCTGCGGCGAGTGCTTCCGGAATGCCGGTAAAGGTAGTGAGGACTTTCGCGCGTTGTCGCGCGAAGGACGGCATACGCAAGGAATAAATTAATTTGGTGAAGAGACGCGCGTAGGGATTGCGCGGAATACCGACATGATCGATGTCCGCAAGAGTGAGGCCGGCTTCCTTAAGGCAGAAGCGGATGGCCTGCGCGGGAAAGCCAGCGGCATACTTGACGCGGTTGAAGCGTTCTTCTTCTACCGCCGCGATCAGCTGCCCGTCGCACACTATCGCGGCGGAAGCATTGCCGTGGTAAGCATTAATTCCGAGGATGTTCATGGAATGAAGATCAGTTTACCTTAGGCGATGAGCTTATGCAGGAAGATGGCGGCGGCACCATTCGTTTAAAACATAAAGCGACCACGGGCGAGACCAGGAAGTTTTACCCGCCAGAAAATCATTCCACACCGCACGAACCCCGTCGAAATGCACATGCTCAGCCAAGCCGGAAGCTGGCGACGCGAAACTAGCCTCCAGGCGAGAGCGCAAAGGGCCGCGCAGCCATTCTTCCCAAGGCAAAGTGAAGGTGCGTTTGCGCTGCGCGAGAATTTCCGGCGGCAGCACGTCACGCAGCGCTTCGACAAGAAGAGCTTTCTGCGCGCCTGGTTTGCTGCGCGCGGCATCCGGCAAGGCGCTCACAAATTCGACCAGCGGAGTATCGAGAAGAGGCACGCGGACTTCCAGCGAGCGCGCCATGCTGACGGAATCGGTATCTCGCAGCAAAGTGCTGGCCATGTAGGTGCGCATCTCGAGCCAGGAAATTGCGGCGATGGGCTCCAATTTTGCAGCTTCATCGGCGACGCGCTGGAACCACGCCAGCCAGGTCGGATCAAGTGTCACGCCATCAGAGCTGATCGCGCTGGCGCGAAAGCGCGCATCGACCAGATCGTTGAGGCGCCCACCCGGCGGAAATAAAGCGCGCGCAAAAAAATACAGATGTGGCAAAACGCGCGGATCGGTCCATGCGGCGGCGGCTTTAGATGCGGCATCAGACCTGCCCGCGCCTCCAAGCATGCTGCGCAACATGGGAGCGAGAACGCGCCGAAGGGGCGCGGGGAGAAGCTTCGCGGTTTGCGCCAATTTATTCAAACGTGGCACGTCGGAGAAAGTCGAGTAGCCGGCGAAAAGTTCGTCGCCGCCCAATCCTGAAAGGGCGACTTTCAATCCAACCTGGCGCGCAGCCCAGGACACGAAATAGGTGTTGATGCCGTCCATGGTGGGCTGGTCGAGGGCGGCGAGGGCCTCATCGATTCGCGACAGAATGGCGGCGCCGTCGAGGGGCACTTCAGTGTGCTTTGACCCGCAGCGGTCGGCGACTACGCGCGCGAGAGCTGCTTCGTCAAAAGTTGTTCCTGGAAATGTCAGCGTGAAACTTTGGATGCCCGCTTTGGCGCGGCCCGCCAGCATGGCGATGGCACTGGAGTCGAGGCCGCTAGAAAGAAAAAGTCCCACCGGAACGTCGGCAATCAGGTGAGCTTCGACGGCATCCTGTAGAAGCGGGCGTAAAAGGCGCACGGCGGCAGAAAATTCCCTGGGCCGGTCGGGATCGCGCGCCGCAGAGCTGCGGGTAGCGTCGTACCAGGGTCGAGCGCGCGGAACGCGGCGGCGCTCGGGAATATACGTCATCATTTTGTGGCCAGGAGGCAGGGAAAAAACACCTTCGAGAAGAGTGACCGGCTCCGAAACGCTACCGAAAAGAAGATAGGCAGTAAGCGCGTCCTGCGAAAGTTTTCTCGCGCAAAGACCAGAGGCCAGCAAAGCCCGGACTTCCGAAGCGAACGCAAACCCGTCAGAAGTTTGCGTGTAGTACAAGGGCTTGATGCCCAACGGATCCCGCGCCAGAAAAAGAACAGGCACGGTGGCATACCGCCGGCGCAAATCGAGGATAGCAAAAGCAAACATGCCGCGAAGTTCGGGCAGACAATCTTCGCCCCATTCTTCCCACGCATGCACGAGGATTTCAGTGTCGGATTGGGTGGAGAAGCGATGGCCGCAGCGTGCGAGGGTGTTACGCAACTGGCGATAGTTGTACAGTTCGCCGTTAAAAATTACAGCGACATCATGAGTTTCGTTCCAAATGGGTTGATGGCCGCCGGGCAAATCAATGATGGACAAGCGGCGCATGCCCAGAGCCAGACCGGGCGCGCGTACTTCGTCAATGAGGAAGCCCTCGCCATCGGGACCCCGGTGAGACATGGCGGCGGTCATAACGCGCACACGCTTTTCGGTATCTTGCTTAGGAGTAGCGAAAGCAGCGCCACAAATTCCGCACACGCTATTCTTTTATCTCAGGTGGGGAGAAAAAGGTAGCACCGGCGCGAACAATATTACGGCGTAAGCGATAACGGGGCACACGCAAACGGTGATCAGCGTACCAGGCAAGCAGGACGCGAACCAGAAAGAAAAAAATGAAGATCAAGGAAGAGACGAAAAAGAAAAAGAACGATTCACGCTCAAGCAGCAGACTCCAGTCGAAATCTTCCTCCCAGGTGGGATAAACCCTGCGCAGCAAGTAGCGCAGGCCGAGACCATCCAGGGGCAGCCGCGCCAGACGGACGTGCGCGAACTTTTGATAATTATAACTGGGAAGATAGCCAGGTATGCCGCTGGTAGCTTGTGTGAATATCGCGGGATTTTGCAAATCCTTGCGGGTAAGGGTATGACCTTGCGCATCGCGCAGGACAATCCGATATGTGGGATCCACGATAATCCAGCGGCCATCCACGAGCACTTCGGCGACCACATGCTTGGTAGTGCGTTCGGGAGTCAGTAGAAGAAGGCGGCGAGAAGTGACACCAGCACTGCGGGAGAGATTCAAGAAAGCATTGGTGGCCGTGCCGCAAATGGTGAGCAGTTGGCTGTAATTCAAGGTGTTTTCTGGATCGCGTTCGGAGAGTTCGTCGACGTTAGGAGCCAGAGGACGAGGAGCGCCACTGCGAATCCAAGTCAGGATGGAATCGATTTTTTCTTCGGGCGTGGCCGAGCTGGGAACGATGGCGTCTGAGAATCCCTTGAGGTAGCGGCGCACGGAATATTCCCAAGTGGCGGAATAACCGACGAATAACAATGACGCGATGAGCAGCACATTTACTGTTCGCCAAAGTACGCGAAAGACGGCTGCTTGCCTGGGGGTCACAGCGGGCACTGTTTACTCCATAGACGAGGATATAACGTCGGGAACTGTCGGCGTCGTTAGAGTGGCATACAAAGTTTCCATTTGCGATAAAGGTTCTTCCCAGCTGAGGCGGGAAGTGAGCTCCACGCAACCGGAAACGAATTTTGCGTGCAGTTGCGGATCGCTAAGCAAACGCTCCAACGCGTTTGCAACAGATGTTTCGTCGTGCGCGACCACCAATCCAGCGACATCTTTAACCAGCGGAGCAATGCCGCATTGCTCCGTGACTACCACCGGTGTTCCTGCGGCGACTGCTTCGGCGGCGGTGTTGCCGAAGTTTTCGTTTTGCGATGGCAGCACAAAAACATCGGCGTCACGGTAGGCCGCCCACTTATCATCGTCATACAATGGACCTGAAAATTTCACGCGCGCAGACATCCCGAGTCTGGAAGCGGCAGCGGCGAGATGCTGTTGCATGGAATTTTCATCCGGTCCAGCGAACACCAACATTAAGGTATGTTCCCCAATTCGCTCTGGAAGGTTCCCGAAAGCCTGAAGCAATAATTCCGGACTTTTCTTCAGCGACAAGCGGCCCAAAAACAAAATGAGCCTAGCCTGTTCAGGAATTTCAAGAGAGGCTCGAAATTTGCCAAGCGGAGGCCACGAAGCGGGCGACTCGACACCATTCCGGCGAAGCACGATTTTCTGGGGCGCGACGCCGGCGGCAGCCAACTCCTGAACCTCCAGGTCTGAAGTAGCGATAACCGTGCTGGCGCCGGCAAACAATCGCTGACCAACAAAATAATGATACATCCGTTTCAGCCATACGTTCCGGACAATCGGCACAAACATGCCGATAGGTTCAACTACGTACGGGATGTTTCGTGACCGGGCTGCGGCGGCCACGGCATATCCGAGAAGATCGTAAATGCCAAAAATGTGGACAACGTCAAAATTCTGCAGGCGCGCGCGGCAGTAGCGCTTCACCGCGGGATTCCAGCTTAGCGCGCGGTAGCGAAACCAGCTGGGCAGATAAATGGATTGGACACCTTCTTCCGCGTGACGCCAACCGAAAGGTGAACGGTCCCAGCCGAGAGCTTGAAGTTCCGGTTCGGAAATGTGGTTCAGGCGCTTTTCAAGGCCCCAATCCGCGGTGAGCACGTTTGCGGTGTGGCCGCGTCTTGCCAACCCTTGCGCCAAGGCGCTCACTTTTACGGGAGGTCCGCCGAATTCCAGGAAAGGAGCGTAGGTTTCGGTAACGTTCAGGATTCGCATTGTTCGCGAAGAATTTTTTTCAGCGCTTTAGCGAAAACGCTGAAGCGGAATTCGTGCTCCACCCGCTGGCAGCCGCGCGCACCCATCTCGCGAGCGAGACCTGGATCGGATAGCAGCGTCTCGATCGCGGTGGAAAGCTGGGGCGCGTCGCCGTGCTGCACGAGGTATCCGGTGACGCCATCGATGATTACTTCGGGTGCGCCGCCATGAGCGCCACCGATCACCGGCTTGCAGCAGGCCATGGCTTCCAGATACACCAGGCCGAAACCTTCGGCCTGGCTCGGCAGCGCAAACATTTCGCAAGCCGAGTAGCACGAGGCCAGTTGCGAGTAGGAAAGTCCGCTGAGGAAGTGTACGTGCGAACGCACGCCATTTTTTTCCGCGAGCTCTTCGAGCCAGTCTCGGTCATCGCCTTCGCCGACCATGGCGAGCTGTAGGTCGGGCCAGCGCGGGAGCAGGCGTGGAAGCGTGTTGATGAGCGTGTCCATGCCTTTGTAGCGTTCCGTGGCGAGCCAGCGGCCCACGGTGAGAACTACGCGGCCGGTAGGAAAACCGGGAGGAACAGGAGCTTTTGATGCCCCCGGAAGAACGGCTTCGAATTCCGGATCGAGCGCCCAGGGAAGAACGCGAACGCGCTCGGGCTTCACTTTTTGCTGCGTGATGACGTGTTCGGCGGTGCTTTGACTCGGCGCCAACACCAGGTTTGCGCGACGTAACGAACGCCGTCGCACGGGTGATAGCGGTTCCCAAACCTCAATTCCGTGGGTGCAGACAATTGTTTTCATGCGGGGCGCGGCAAGTCTCATCGATTGGGTTACCGGTGCCAAATTTGGATGACCGGCGATCACCAATTTGGCGTGGCGGCGGGCGGTGCGAAAAGCGGTGGCGGCAAAGCGGCCCTTGGCGCGCTCGCAACCGGTAAAAACAAATTCACGGCCGCCTACGGACATGCGGTGAAGTTCCGGTGAGTCATTGAGGCTGAAGAGACGGCATTCCATGGAGCGGCTGGCGGCAAACTCGGTGAGGACGGCCGCGATGTGGCGGCTGGCGCGTTGTACACCGCCGGGCGCATCCAGTTCAGAAAATATGCCAATGAGCACTGGCTGAGTCTGCCAAGCGCGGCGATGGAACGCAAGCGCGAGTCGGCAAAGATCACGAATGCGTTGCCGTCAGGGCCGGGACGATATCGATGAGGCGGTCGAGATACAGGTCGGCGGGATGGGCGACGCGATCATGCATACCGAAGCCGTAATTCACGATGGCGGAGAGAATTCCAGCATTACGAGCGGTTTGCACGTCAACTTCAGAGTCGCCGATGAGCACAGCTTCTTTGGGTTGAGTACTAAATTCACGAAGGATGGTGTTTACGCCCAGGGGATCCGGCTTTTTGGTGGCAAAACTGTTTCCGCCGTAGACAGCGCGAAAATATTTGGCGAGCCCGAGAGCTTCCAGAATGCGCACGCTGATACGCACGGGCTTGTTGGTGAGCACCGCCATGGGCATAGCGGAAAGTTCGCGCAATGCTTCTGGCACGCCGGGATAGGCGCAAGTGTTGTCCATTTTGTGTTCTTCGTAATAGGAGAGGAAAAATTTCAGAGCGCGGTCGAGCTCCTCGGGATTCACGTCCGGACCAAGCGATTTGGCCACCAACACAGGCGCGCCGTTGCCTACGTAGCTGGAGATAGTTTCTTCCGGCAATTCCGGGCGCTGCAATTTACGGAGCGTGGCGTTTACGGAATGGACTAAGTCCAGTTTCGAATCGATCAGCGTGCCATCGAGATCGAAAATGAGAGCGCGAACCGCGGGGAAATTATGGCTGGCCATATATATCTAAATATTCTAAAGCATTAAGAAAAAAAACATAAACGCAGGGAAAACCCGCTTTGGGGTGGAAGTAACTTTTGAAATCGAAGTGAATTCCCTTCTACAATCAACGCGTGCTTTTCGCGCATTCCATCGATCATCACTTTCTAGCCAGCGTTAGCATCGCGGCGACGTGCCTTGACGTCCTCGGTACGCTGTATCTAGCTTACGATCTGCTGGGCGGCGAACATGGGCCGCTGCGATTGCTGACGAGAGCGGTGACGTACTCGATCGTGTTCGGCATCGGGTATGCAATTGGACTGGGCTTTTTCTTCGGGGTGGTTTCCGGTATCGCTACTGGGCTCACGGTGGCAATTGAACTGAACCGAACGTCGCGGCAGGGTGATCATTACTCCTTACCGTGGGAAGCATTTTTTAGCGCGGTGCGCGGCGCGGGCTTCGCTGCGGGGCTTTACCGATTGGTGGGACTGCGATTCGCTGTAGCGTTCGGCATCTTGATCACTTTCGGACAAGTGATCGCTTATTCGCGTGGCATGCGGCCTGGAACGGATTACCAAGCGGCGCGGCGGCCTCGAATGAGCCGGCGGCAATTTGTGGGGACCGTGTTACGGACGGTAGGTTACAGCGCGGCGGCTTTGGTTTGCGGGATTTTTGCGCAGCATCTTGAGCACCCATGGCGCTTTGCAGTGCGTGTCGGAATGGTGACCGGACTGGTTACGGGAGCGGGAATTATTGTGAATCCGTACATCGAATACTACGCGGACCGGCTGCCTGAGCGCACACTTGGGGTGCTCGGCATTGTGCTTATACTTTGCGGATTCGTGCTGCAATCCGTCCAATATTGGGTGGCGCTGCTGGATGTGCAGGTGGTTTAGCGGTGACTATTGCGCATTCTGATCAGAACGGCGTTGCGGCGCGACTTCGCGTAAACTAGACGACTACAAATCAGAAAATTTTTCGGAGCATCCATGGCTAAGGTTTTTCCCTTTCGAGCATTTCGCTATAACCCGGCACACGCACCGTTTGAACATATGCTCACCCAGCCGTATGACAAAATTTCACCCGCGATGCAGGACAAGTATTACGCGGCCAATCCGCACAATCTGATTACGGTAGAAAAGGGGCGCGTGCATCCTAGCGATGGACCTGGCAACAACGTATACACCCGCGCAGCTGCCGCGATACAGGAGTGGATCCGCAGCGGCATCGTGGTGCAGGATCCGGCGGCCTCGTTTTATGGATACACGCAGGAATACACTGTGCCGGGAACGAATGAGCGTCATACCCGTTGCGGATTTATCGGGGCTGGGCAGCTGGAAGAATATTCCGTAGGCGTGATTTACCGCCATGAACATACGCTCTCGGGACCAAAGGCGGACCGCCTGGAATTGTTGCGGCACACGCAAATTTCTACCGGGCAATTGTTCATGATTTATTCCGATGCGCAGAAACGCGTGGACGCGATATTAAGCGAAGCAGAGAAGTCGGCGGCTCTCGCAATGGAGATGACCGATGAATATAGTGTGATTCACCGGCTGTGGGTAATTTGCGACGCGGAACCTGTGAAAGCAATTCAGGAAGCAATGGCCAATCAAAAATTGGTGATCGCGGACGGGCACCATCGCTACGAGACAGCACTTAACTATCGCAACGAGCGACGCACACTGGCGGGCAAGACGATCGCCGACGCTCCTTACGAGCGCGCCATGATGACGTTTATTAATACGCAAGGCGCGGGTTTGACGATTCTTCCTACGCATCGCGTGGTTGCAAAATTGCGCGAGTTCAATTGGCCCGAATTGCGGAGGTACCTGGAGCCGTGGTTTACCGCGGAAAGCATCCCGTTTGCCGATGAGAGCGGGAACCATAAGGCACGAGAAGAGTTTGTGCAAAAGCTTTCGGCGGCGCGACGAAATCGCGCCATTGGTGTGTATCCGGCAATGGCAGACAAGGATAAGCGCGCGTTTTATGTGCTGACCCTACGCGAGGGGGCGGATTTGAGCCGGCTTTTGCATAATGTTTCCCCATTGCAGCGAGAACTGGACGTGGTGCTGTTGCATGAGGGAATTCTGGAGCCGGGCTTGGGCATCACGCCGCAATCGGTTAAGGCCGAAGCTAATCTTAGTTATGAGCGCGAAGCCGCCGCGGCACTGGATGCGGTGGATAACGGCGCGGCACAGATCGCTTTCTTGTTGAATCCTTGCGACGTAGAGGAAGTGGTGAAAATTGCCACGGCTGGAGAAGTGATGCCGCAGAAGTCCACGGATTTTTATCCGAAGCTGATGAGCGGAATCACCATGTATAGCGTTGACCCGGAAAGAATGTAACAAGATCTGGAACCGCGATATTGCGGACGAATGCGCACAGCCCCGCGTGCTGGGCAGATGCTCAGACTCGAAGAGTCTCACGACCTTCGCTTAACCTCAAAGGTAAACGGTCTGGGATTTGGTTACTTGAAGCTGGCTACCGCTTCGGATTCGTTGTTATACACGTCGAAAACGGTCAGCAGCTTGGTGATCTGCAGAACTTCCTGAAACTTCGCGCCCAGGTTGCAGAGCTTCAGAGCGGCACCTTGGGCCTTAGCGCTGTGATGCGCGGCCACCAAGGTACCCAGGCCGGCGCTGTCGATGAATGTGATATTGGCCATATTCAGCACGATTTTCTGTTTGCCTTCGGCCACCAAAGCCTTGACCCGTTCGCGCAGTGCGTTGCTCTCTTCACCCAGCACGATGCGGCCATCCAGGGCTACCACGGATACGCCGTCCACTTCGCGATTCGTAAATTTCAAAGCCACTTTAGTTTCCTCCTCGTCGAAAAAAGAACTCCGGACCTAGATGCAATGGTGCCGCAAAGCTTATCAATAATAGTCCGCGCAGGACATGTAATAACCGCACACCGTACAAATCAACTTGCATCGGCGAGATTCGAGCCGCTGCGAGCACACCGGACAATATTGCGAAGCGTGTTCGTAAAGCGCGGACGTGGAAGTAGAAGCATTCGGAGAGTGCATCGAATGATCCGGCTGGAGAACGTCGTGCGTCGGCGCCTGCTTCGTTATAGATTGCACGGTTCGAAGGTTATAGCACATCCCCGGAAAACGGGGAAGCTTTGCGGGTGCGGTGGCGGGCCGGTTTCAATTTTGGTCGCTACAATTTCTGCCAGTGCACGACGTATTGCGCCTAACGACAGCTATAGAAGGGGAGGTTATTGAATTGTCTTTACCTGGCAACGCTGTTCTTCGCAGCTAGTGGTCCGGCGCTGCGTGGAACGTAAGTGTCGCGGTAGGGACGACCATCGCTGATCGCCCCCCGCACAGATCCGTACAAGCGCGTCTACGCATACGGCTCTTATCGTGGATGAGTGGCGGCAAAGCGGGCATCAGGATAAGGATGCAGAATACG
>JAUTXJ010000066.1 GCA_030838075.1 Acidobacteriaceae bacterium | reverse complement strand
GTTAAGTAGTTTCAGCTTTCCGCCTCGGCTCTTAAGCGACAGCCAATTGCGCACCAAACCCCCGATTCCCTGGCTATCAATGACACTGATCTGGCTGCAGTCCAACAGGAAGAATCGACATCCTTGGTCGGCAAGGTCTTGAAGCTTGTCTCGAAGCTCATGGACGTTCACGATTGTCAACCGTTCGCTCAACTCCAGCAAAGTGATTGGTCCAACATTCCGCTGGCGAAGAATTAGGGGCATCCAAACGACCTCTGGATGGTGAATAGTGTCGGCATTCTGAATGAGTTTTGCGCCCAGTGGAACCGAAATCTTCAGATCGCCGCTAGGGCCAACCTGCACGAGCCTGTTAATGTCCGGTTACCTGACTTGCCGGGATTTAGCCTGTAGCGCAAGTACCATCTAGGAGAAAAGGGTTTCCTTCGATGAACTTCTCATGGATAAAAGTTTAAAGGGAGTGAAAATAAATGACCGTATCAACGACAAATTTGAAACTTGGCCGTTATGTGTTTGGAGTAGCGGCTTTGGCCCATGGACTCATCACGCTGGCTTGGCACGACTCCAACGACGGGCATCAACTGCGTTACGTTGTCTACGCCGCGGCCGCCGCGCTGACCTTGGGTGGCGCTGCGATTCAACTTCGTCAGATCGCGAAAGTTGGGGCAGCCGTCCTTGGAGCGGCTTATCTTGTCTTGGTTCTACTCTGCGTCCCAGGTATCGTCGCCGCGCCGCGAATCTACAATAGCTGGGGCAACTTCTTCGAGCCGTTCTCCCTCTTGGGCGGAGCGGCGATCGTTTATGCGCAGTTGTCCTCAACATGGTCGCCGGAAACGCTCGCTCGGATCGGCCGCATTCTTTTGGGCATCTGCGTCGCTTCTTTTACCCTGGAACAGGCGTTTTATCTCGACGCTACCGCCAAGTTTGTTCCGAAGTGGATTCCGCCCACTCAGATGTTTTGGGCGGTAACCACGACTGTTTTGTTCGCACTCGCGGCTGTGGCTCTACTTACGAATCGCATGGCACTTCTCGCGAGTCGTCTGCTGACACTGATGATCGTGGGCTTTGGACTACTCGTGTGGGTACCGTTGATTATTTCGAATCCCCACAGTCATACGAATTGGAGCGAAAACGCCGAGACCTTCGAGATTGCCGGAGCAATATGGATTCTCGCTGATCTCTTCGGCGAATATCGGCTACAATCGTGAGCGGCACTGAACAATGAACGTTCTGCGACACTTGACCGCTACGATGCTTGCTTTTTGGTTAGGATTTTTGGCGTGTTTGCTCGGTTGTGCGCAGCCGGTTCTCGCGTCCACCCCCCACACTGAAATTTTCAAATCCGGAACATCGGCGAATGAAGCCGACAGTAAAATGGGCGACGCCGGCTCATGCTGCCATCATCACCACGGAACTTCGGATGGGAACAAGCCAGGTGTTCAGACGATTTCCTGCTGTCCTTTGGCCGCTACGCTGATTCAGAAGCAAGACCCGGGGGCAGCTAACAGCGGTCATCACTATGCAGTTGTGTTGATGATCTTGGTAGTCAATCCTTCGTTTCGACTTTCTGCAAGCAATGGGATAAACGCACCACCCGTTGGTCACGCGGGAAGAGATGTTCTGCTGCAAACTCACGTTCTGCGCATTTAGAAATCCGAACCAATCACAGTGCTCCTTCATGCGGATGGTTTCATCCGCCAAACAATAACTATTTCTATTTCAAAGGAGAAAATCATGAAGAAGCTAAAAGTAATGTTGTTGATGGCAGTCATCGCGCTGGGTCTGGCGGGAGCGGCATCAGCTGCTCAAGCAGGCTGCTGTGCGTCAGAGGACTGCTGCGCTTCGTGTTCGGGTAGTTGCTAAGAGGTAGTTGCTGGAAAGAGGGGCGTGGGCGATTGCCTGCGCCTCTCGTTGTTTTGAGGTGCGAATCGCGGAAGGTAAAGATGCGCCATCCGCACGGCAGATAAATAGGAATCGCCCCGTCTGGAACGTGTGAAGAAATTGAACCCTTCAGATGAGGCTGTAATGTGTAAACTGCGGGGGTGATCAACGACGAGCCCGCTGTTCCCGCCAGGCACATATGAGCCAAACGCAAAGAATCGCCGATTCTTACCGCGCCGCGACGGTGAAAGGCGCTTGGTACGGACCTTCACTCGCTGAGTTGTTAGCGCAGATTTCGCCGGAGGTTGCGACGACGCGGCCCGTTCCAGGATCTCATTCAATTTTGGAGCTGCTGCAGCATTTGCTTCTTTGGAATGAAAGAATCCGCAAAACCTCCGACAGTAATTCGCTGCCGCCTTGGGAGCCCGAGAAGGACTGGGCCGAGCCGCCAATTGCGTGGAACGAACTCGTCTCCAGATGGAGCCAAAGTCGCGAGCGGCTTGAAGAGAGAATTCGGAATTTTCCCATCGAAGATTTGACGAAACAGGTTCCTGGGCGTAACTATAATTACGAAACTTTGTTTCAGGGAGTCGTGGAACACACGATTTACCATTCCGGGCAGATTGCGATGGTGTTCAACATCCTGCAGTCGCGATCCTTGTAGCGCCTCGTCGATTAGCGCTGCGGGTCTCTGGCGTTACTCTCTGTTCTCCACAATTACGCTGCAAACGGCAAATGGCGGGATTGTTAGGGAATTCTCGTGCCTCGAGATTATGTGTCCATCCGTTCGACCCATTGAGCGCGCCATGCTGGAGCGACGAAGGGATCCGCAAAGTATTGCGTTTCCCGCGCAACCCTGTCACCCCTGAACTCCATGATGCTGACGGTGTAGGACGGCTTGCCGTCATATGTCAGGATGAATTCGGTGATCCAAAGATCACCGCCGCCAATGATTCGTCGGACAGTAAACCGCTTATTGCTCGGTTGACTGGCGCGTTGGCTCTGTATGTTGCGTCGACCGCGGGTTCGCTCGCCTGACTGCGGGTATTCCAGCACCGCGTCCTCGTGATAGATGCGGTGCTCCGTTTCAAAATCGTTGGCATCGGACGCCGCCCAATGCTGATCCAG
>JAUTXJ010000065.1 GCA_030838075.1 Acidobacteriaceae bacterium | reverse complement strand
GCGGTCACCATCACGCTTACGTGCGGATCCTTCAAAAACTCCCGCAACTTCGCCGCCAGCACATTCTCGAGTTCCCGCGCCGTCAATCGCACGACGTGAATGCCCCCCAGCAGCGGCAGCGACACCTCGCCATTTTCTGAAACCCGCACGGTGCGATTCAGTTCCGGCGCCTCAAAAATATTTAAATCTAATAAGTCCTGAGGCCCGATCCGGTAGTCTCCTGTTTGTCGCTCACGCGTCTCGGCAAACTGCTCCCGCAACCGCTCCAGCTTCCGGTTGTAGTCCTCAGTGGATTCCACCGTCGCCGCGCTCTCCTCCGCGCTCTGCGATTTCGGCGACGCCTGATGATCCTGCGCGCGCAAATCGACCGCAGGCAGCATCCCACCGCCAAGAAAGATACCCAGCGCCAACAACCGCGAAGTTTTAATCAATATGAATCGCCTCGCCAACACACCAAGTCCCGGTAACGCCTGTGATAAAACCAAAGAGTTCAAGCTCGCTTATTGATTTCAATGTCGTATTCCAAATGCACCGCCCCTGGGCTTGGGCAGTTTTCCCCCATTTAGTAGTCAAATCCTACACTAGCCCCACGAGTATTTCAGCGTTTTCCCGAACACAAATGGTAGTTCGCAGAGTCCCATCGCGCAAGAAGCTACGGCCATGGGTTCCGCGTCAATCCAGATTCCCAGCCATTTCTATAGATGCCGGTTTTAGCGTAAACTGTCCCCTGTAAATCCGCTGGTGGGCGTAGCTCAGCTGGTAGAGCGTCGGTCTGTGGCACCGAATGTCGCGGGTTCGATCCCCGTCGCCCACCCCACTATCGTTAGCTCCATTCCGATCAAGCCAAATCCGGGCAAACAATACTAGGAAGGAGGTACCAGTGACGCCTTTCATCCCGAGTTGTAATCTCTGTCTATGGATCCCAACCCCGCCAAGCTGCCAGACAAGCCCCTCATTGCTTCCGATATTCAATCCGTCATGGAGCAGCATGGCCAGGTATTACGTATCTCTTACATGGAAATTGCGTCGGGCATCAATCGGCTCCTGCGTCAGGGAATTCCCAAGGAAGTCATCGCCCAGGTTTTAAATCAAACCGTCGAAGCGCTCGCCAAAGAATCGCCTCGCACTCCACGCACACGTTCGAACCAGCCCGCACGCCCTTAATTCCGTCACGTATTCGCTCAAGCGAGAGTAAAATTTCCAATCGGCTTGCATTGTTTTCCACATGAATCCACTGAGCTGAATAAATTTCCACAGTTAGTACTATTTTGAGCGCTGTACTGGCAATTCTACCAGTAGCCCATATTAACTACTATGATATAATACTTCTTATGTAACACTTTAGGCGTGTATTATCAACTTATGCGCTCTCAAACCGCCCGGGTACATCCGAAGAGATACGCTGTTTATCAGCAACGTTGGAGGTGCTTTGATGGCCATCCCAGGTCAATCGGTGAACGCTCATCCCCGCATGCAGGACACCCATTACTTGACGGAAGGCTCCTCTCATTCTGTGGCCATTTCCGATGCTCTCGCCCTGCCAAGCGCCGACCCGCTTTTTCTCGCGACTACCGAAAAAACTCGCACCGCTTTGCTTAAGCTCGGCGATTCGCCCCGTGACACCTTAGCTCTGGCCGCATTATGGGATGAAAATCGCTCCTCCATCGAACATGAATTGCATTTTCATTTATATTCCGATTCGAATTCTCCGCTGCTTAAACAATTGCTCGCTCGCTTGGTTTGGCATGCAGCATTCTTCTGCGAAGAAGTTCACGACCCAAAAGCCTGGGTCGCCCGATGCGCCAACCTCGAAGCCCGCCGTTTGGCCTTGCAGCTGAGGGAAGCTCGCTGAATTCGAATCCCCGTCTCCGGCAAACAATCTGCATTAGTGCAAAGTTATCCTTGACACCATAATCAGCCGCCTTAGGATTTGTCGTTCAATCTGAGCTTCACTTCCCATTTCTCCGCGCATTCCTGGCCTCAAACTTATTATCATGTTGGCTATGCAGATTCGTTGCCGGGCGTTGCTGTTCGATATGGACGGCGTTTTGGTCGATTCCACACCTGCTGTGGCCCGCGTATGGACAGCCTGGGCCAATAGGTTCGGCCTGGTCCCCGCCGAGGTGGTGCGCCAAGCCCACGGCAGGCCCAGTATCGCAACCATCCGCGAGCTGTTGCCCTCCGCCGACCATTCTGCCGAGAATCAAATCATCGAAAAAGCCGAGATCGAGGATGTTCAGGACGTCATCGCTCTCCCGGGTACCAGGCAACTCTTAGACGCGCTTCCCCCCGATCGCTTTGCCGTCGTTACCTCGGCAAGCCATGCGCTCGCGGTGGTCCGCCTTCAGGCAGCGGGGTTCGCAATTCCGAAACATCTGACCACCTCCAGCGACATTCGCTACGGAAAACCGCACCCCGAACCTTATCTGCGCGGAGCCGAGAGTGTCGGAGTTCCGCCCGCCGGCTGCGTGGTAATCGAAGATGCTCCAGCCGGAATTCAGTCCGGTAAAGCCGCGGGCTCTCGAGTACTCGCCTTGAGAACTACCACTGCCGACTCCGCTCTCCAAGCCGCGGGTGCCGATTGGATCGTCACGGATTGCAGCACCATTTATCTCCAGCCCGTCGACGGCGAGAAAGACCTGGTCTTGGATTTGCGTTAGCCAAAAGCGACGGTCGTATCTGGAGACCAAGTCCAGCTAAACAGAGTTTGCGATCCGGCGGGCCATTATGCACACCGATTCAAAAGGTTAGTAATCTTCAAGCAATTCCCTTTCACTTCAATATCCCCTTCTCCGCGCTCTACAGCTTAAGATGTACATGCCACAGAGAATAATCACGACCAGTCTCCAGGCGATCTGGGCTGTGCAAGCTTGGGCCCAACTCAAAGGTGCATTTCCATGGGAACATCAACCCAGACGCTACAAGCGCCGCCAACCTCATCTTCGCCTGATGTGCCAACGCCACCGGTGCAGCCTCAAGCGCCACGCGTTATTCAGACCGCCCAGCTCATTGGCGCCATGGTTAAATCCCACGGTCACGTCAGCGATCTTATTTTTTCTCCCGGCCGCGCTCCGCAAATTGAGTTGAACGGCCAATTGGTGGAGCTCAAGTACAAAGGCCTCGAGTCCCTCACCCCGCAGGACACCATGAGCATCGCCAATGACATCATGGGCAAGAACGAAACGGCCTTGCGCAAGCTGGAACAGGACGGCTCCGCTGACCTCTCCTACGGCGTATCCGGCGTGGCTCGCTTCCGCGTAAATATTTTTCGCCAGCGCGGCAGTTGCGCCATCGTTATGCGCGTCATTCCCGATAAGATTCCTAACTTTGAAGAATTGAACCTGCCCAAGTCGCTCGAGGAAATTGTTAATATCCGCAACGGCATCGTATTGGTCACCGGCCCTACGGGTTCCGGCAAATCCTCCACACTCGCTGCCATCCTCGACAAAATGAATGAGCAGAAAGCCTTTCACATTCTTACCATCGAAGATCCCATCGAGTTTTTGCATCGCCACAAAAAATGCACCATTCACCAGCGTGAATTGCATACCGACACCCCGACTTTTTCTCTCGCCTTGCGCGCCGCTTTGCGTCAAGCGCCTAAGGTCATTCTCGTCGGCGAAATGCGCGACCGCGAAACCATCGAGATCGCCTTGGAAGCGTCCGAGACCGGCCATTTGGTGATGTCCACTCTTCACACCATCGATGCCTCCAAAACCGTTGAGCGTATCGTCGGCGTTTTTCCTCTGTCCGATCAGCAAGCCATTCGCACTCGCCTGGGCAAATCTTTTCGCTTCATCGTTTCGCAACGCCTGCTCCCTAAGAAAGACGGCAAAGGTCGCATCGCCGCCATCGAGATTCTTAAATCCACCATGCGTACTCGCGACTACGTGGAAAAAGGCGAGACCGAAGGTAAGTCCCTGCTCGACGCCATGCGTGACGGTAACACCGAGGGAATGCAACACTTCGACGGTGAAATCGAAAAGCTGATCCGCAACAATGTTGTGGAGTTTGAAACCGCTATGAGCTACGCCACGAACGCCGGAAATCTCCGTCTGGAGCTGGCCGACTTTTTGGAAGGCGGCGGCGCTACCAAGAAAAAGCCCGCAACCGAAATAGAAATCGAACGCTAGTCGATCCCGGCGGCCGTTCCTGCGAAGTTTATTACCACCGAGAAATCTGTAGCCGATTGCTCCGCCATCACGGCCCATGACTTCTGCTTTGTATTTCCCCTCACCGCCGTTATCATGACGACGGTCGCGAACCACCGGACTAACAGATTGCCTAACATTCCCGATGTCCAGCCCAGCTCAGAACCTCCTGTAGCTACATCTATTGCGCTCCTCAGCAAGGTCTCCCCCGGGAAATTATTGCAAGTCCTTGGCGTATGGTTCGGCATCGCCGCCGCCGTGGGCAATACCATCGCGGCCGGTATCGTTCGCACCCCGGGCGTCATCGCGAAACTCCTGCCGAATCCCTGGTTCTTCCTAGGCGTGTGGGTTATCGGCGGACTTTACGCTTTGTTCGGCGCATCCTCGATGGCCGAGCTGGGCGCAGCCATCCCTCGCAGCGGCGGCCAATATAATTTCTCCCGCCGGGCCATCGGCGATTACGCCGGCTTCATCGTGGGTTGGAGCGATTGGCTTTCCAGTTGCGGCACTCTCGCGGCCGTCGCCATCGTCATCGGTGAATACAGCGGAAAATTAATTCCCGCGCTTGATGCTGGCGACCACGCCATAAAAGCCATTGCCGTCTCCGTAATCGTAGGGTTCGGGATTCTTCAATGGCGCGGAGTGCGCTGGGGCAGTCGCGCGCAATTACTAACCTCCGCAATGAAGACCGCCGCCTTCGTAATCCTGGTCGTCGCTTGCTTCGCGCTGGGTGGAAGCGCCCATCGCGCGTCTCTCGCAGCAGAATCCGCAACGAAGCTCACTCTTCCGACCGGCTGGCTTCTCGCCGTCGCAATGATGCTTGGCCTGCAAGAGGTTTTCTACACCATCGACGGCTGGGACGGCGTGATTTATTTCGGCGAAGAAGTTCGCGATCCCGGCAAAGCCGTCCCTCGCGCCATCTTCGGCAGCGTCTTCTCCATCATGAGCATTTATCTACTGCTCAACGCTGCCGTTCTGTACGTTTTGCCCATGAACCAAATCGCTGGAAACAATTTTTCCCTGGGCACCGCAGCCGAACGCATTTTCGGCCACTATGGCGATCCCATTATCCGCGCCATCATGGTGGTTTCTCTTCTAAGCTGCATAAACGCCGTCCAACTTTTCTGTTCACGCATCTTGTACGCCATGAGCGCGGACGGTTTGTTCTTCCGAAGCGTCGCGCGCGTAAACAAAGGCGGCACGCCCGAACTCGCGCTCCTTCTCAGTACCATCACCGCAGTGCTCTTCGTCCTCGGCTCCTTCGAACGCGTCATCGCCATGCTCTCGTTTTTCTTCGTCGCAAATTACACCCTCACGTACGTCTCTGTCTTCGTGCTGCGCAAGAAAGAGCCTGACATGCCCCGCCCTTACCGCGCCTGGGGCTACCCCTGGACGACCGCGATCGCGTTAATCTTCTCAGTTTTATTTCTGGTGGGATCAATACTCACAGATCGCGATAACGCGCCATTAGCATTGGGAATGCTGGTGCTAAGTTACCCGGTTTATCGCGTCCTAAAATGGGGCGCCTCTCGCGCCACCGCAATCTAATTCAATTCGAAACTTTCTCCGCGATCGACTTCGCCTGCAAGAAATGCAACAAATAATCTTTCCCGCCGGTCTTTGAATCCGTCCCCGACATATTAAATCCGCCAAACGGATGCGCCCCCACCATCGCGCCTGTGCATTTACGGTTCAAATAAAGATTCCCTACGTGAAAAGCTTCTTCCGCCTTCTCAATCTTCTCGGGATTGCGCGAATACACCGCCCCCGTCAACCCAAACTCCGTATCATTGGCGATTTCCAAAGCATGATCAAAGTCCCGCGCCTTAATCACCGCTAAAACCGGCCCAAATATTTCTTCCTGCGCCACCCGCGCCTTCGGTGAGACATTCGCAATAATGGTCGGCTGGATAAAATATCCATCTCCAGGTGCACGCTCGCCTCCCAGCACAACCTTTCCCTCTTTCTTCCCTACATCGATGTAGCCAAGAATCCCTTCCATCGCCATGCTGCTCACCACCGGCCCCATATAATTTCCAGGATCCTCACTCGGCCCCACGGTAATTTTCTTGGCGCGGTCCACCAACTTCTCTACGAACGTGTCGTAAATTTTCTCCGACACAATCGCTCGCGAACACGCCGAACACTTCTGCCCCTGGTAGCCAAACGCCGCCGCCGCGACACCCTCCACCGCGGCGTCAATATCCGCTTCCTCATCCACAATCGTCGCGTCCTTACCGCCCATCTCCAAAACCGCCCGCTTGATCCATATCTGCCCCGGAGTTTTCTTCCCCGCCGCTTCGCTGATCAGCAGCCCAACTTCCTTCGATCCCGTAAACGCAATGAACCGCGTCTTAGGATGCTTCACCAGTGCATCGCCAACAATTTCGCCCGCGCCAGTCAGAAAATTCAAAGCCTGCCTGGGAATTCCCGCCTCATAAAGAATCTCGACAACTTTCGCCGCCACCGTCGGCGATTCTTCCGAAGGTTTCAAGATCACCGTGTTCCCGGTCACCAGCGATGCCACCGTCATCCCCGCCGCAATCGCCGCCGGAAAATTCCATGGTGGGATAACCACGCCAACTCCCAGCGGAATATAAATCAAGTAATTCTTCTCGCCCATCTGTGGCGTGACCGGATGCTGCCCGGCAAACCTCAGCATCTCGCGCCCGTAAAATTCGAGAAAATCAATCGTTTCCGCCGTGTCCGCATCCGCCTCAATCCAGGACTTGCCCACTTCGGCGCAGATCAGTGCGGAAATTTCAAATTTGCGTTCGCGAATAATTTCCGCAGCGCGAAATGCAATCTCAACGCGCCTTTCGGCAGGCACCCGCTTCCAGGTTTCAAAAGCCTTAGCCGACGCTTCCACCGCCTGATCGGCATGTTCCGCCGTCGCTGTCTGAAACACTCCAATCATCTGCTTCGGATGCGAGGGATTTGTCGAAGTCATCTTCGCCGTCGTAATAACTTTCTCCCCGCCGATATACATCGGATATTCGCGCCCGATCTCGGCTTCCACCTTCTTCAGCGCCGCTTCCATCGAGCGCTTATTTTCGGGCCTTGAAAAATCTACAAAAGGTTCGTTCTTAAACTCTGCTACGTGTACTCTCGTTTCGGCGGTAGCCATACGAAAAAATCTCCTCGCGCTTCAATACTCATTCTACTGTGTTGGGAAACCGCCGGACAACCGCGCATCAGGTCCGCTCGCAGCACAAGACTTCGTAGATTCTAGCTATGGAGCGGGGATTAGCGGCGAAAGACAGAGAAAAGCCAGAATATCAGGGACAGTCCAACGCTCAAGAGCAAGCAGGTAACGATGGGAAAATAAAATGTAGTGTGTACACCGCGATGAACAATGTCCCCAGGCAAACACCCCAGACGCAAAGGCAAACGCCCGGTGAAATACAAAAACGCCCCAACAATCAGCGCAATCCCGCCGAGAAGTAAAAGGCCTCGCCCAAGCTCACGAAACGGATCCATATTTAAAGTCTACGCCTACGTCCGCTGCAAGCAATACCAGCACTAGGGGAGAAACCTTGGTAGCAGGAGCACTAGACTAACAGCCGGAACGCGATGGCCAACCCAACTAAATCAGTTCATGGCCCGCGAAAAAATATCCAATTTCAAACGCCG